>MIDV01000028.1:47036-62162 GCA_001830245.1 Lysobacterales bacterium RIFOXYA1_FULL_69_10
TGCTCATCGCGGGAAGTATAGCCGGGGTGCGGGTTTGGCCGGGGTTTGGCCGCCTCAGGTGAACTCGCATTCCTGTAGGAGCGGCTTCAGCCGCGATCGGGACCAGGTGCAGGCGATCGAGCACGCCATCGCGGCTGAAACCGCTCCTGCAGACTCGGTCAGTGCCGCAGGTGGCGGGGGCGCAGGCCCAACGCGACCAGCACCACGCCGTAGGCCGCCGCGCCGGCCGACACGGCGGCCAGCAGCCAGGCCCAGCGCCACGTCATGCTCAGCGCCGTCCACTCCCCGACGTATCCGCGCACCGCGAGTACCGCCGCCGTCATCGCCACCAACCCGGCCACGATGCGCAGCATCCAGCCCGTCCAGCCTGGCGAAGCCCGGTACACACCGTCCCGCCGAAGGTAGCGCCAGAGCAAACCCGCATTGAGCACACCGGCCAACGCGGTGGCGCCCGCGATGCCCACGTGCGCGGCTTCGAAGCCAGCCATCCACAGCGGCGTGACCAGCGCGACCGTCAGCACCACGTTGGCGACGACGGTGATGACCGCGGCGCGCATCGGCGTGCGGGTGTCCTGCCGCGCGTAGAACGCCGGCAGCAGTACCTTGCTCAGCATGAAGGTGGGGATGCCCACGCTCATCGCCATCAGCGCGTAGCCCACCATCCGCGTGTCCTCGTCGGTGAACGCACCGCGCCGGAACAGGGACGCGGTCAACGGTTCGGCCAGCAGCGCCAGCCCGAGCGCGGCGGGCATGCCGATCAGCATCACCGTACGCAGGCCCCAGTCGAGCGAGCGCGAGTAGCCGTCGGCATCGTCATCGGCGTGGTGGCGCGACAGCTGCGGCAGGATGACGGTGCCGATCGCCACGCCGAACAGGCCCAGCGGCAGTTCGGTCAGGCGGTCGGAGTAGTACAGCCAGGACTGCGCGGCCGGTACCAGCAGCGATGCGAACACCGTGCCGACCAGCAGGTTCACCTGCGACACCGAGGAGGAAAAGATGGTCGGCAGCATCAGCCGCCCGACCCGGCGCACGCCCTCGTGGCGGAGGTTGAAGCGGAAGCGCGGGCGGATGCCCAGCCGTCCCATCGCCGGCCACAGCACCAGCATCTGCAGGATGCCCGCTGCCAGTACACCCCATGCGAGCACCTTTTCGGGCACGTCGAAGTAACCCGCCACCAGCAACATGGCTGCGATCAGCACCAGGTTGTGCAGCACCGGCGTCAGCGCCGGCAGGCCGAAATGCCGGAAGCTGTTGAGCACCGCACCGGCCAGCGCGGTCATTGAGATGAAAGTCAGGTACGGAAAGGTCACCCGCAGCATGTCGGCCGCAAGCGGCACCGTGACGGCGTCGGGCGCGGCGAACAGCAGGAACAGCTCGGCGATCCAGGGCGCGGCCAGCATGCCCAGGCCGCTGACCACGATCACGACGGCCAACAGCGCGCCGGCGACGTGGTCGAGGAAATCCTGGAGCGCCTCCTGGTCGCCGCGCTGCTTGAGTTCCGACAGCACCGGGACGAAGGCCGACGAGAACGACCCCTCGGCGAAGATCCGCCGCAAGTAGTTGGGGATGCGGTAGGCGACCACGAACGCGCTCATCGCCGCGCTGGCGCCGAACAGGTGGGCCTGCACCGCATCGCGCACGTAGCCGGCGATGCGCGAGAGGAACGTCATCGCGCTGAAGACGGCGGTGGAGCGGAGCATGCCCCCGCCTCGACGAGGTCCAGGGTCCGGGGTGGCGGCCGCGGGATCCGGGGCCGGGGCGCTCAAACGGGACCCCGCGAGGGGGTCAAGTTGACGCAAGCCACTGAATCGCCCATAATTTCCTGTCTGCCTTTGCGCACACCCCACCCCTCTTTACCGTACCACCCATTTTTCAGGAATTCGCCGTGGCAAACATCAAGTCCGCCAAGAAGCGCGCCAAGCAGGCCGTCGTGCGCAACGCCCGTAATGGCAGCCAGCGTTCGATGCTGCGCACCTCCGTCAAGAAGGTCCTCAAGGCGCTGAACGAGAACGACGCCGCCGGTGCCGAAGCCGCTTTCGCCACCGCCCAGCCGATCCTCGATCGGTTCAGCGCCCGTGGCCTGATCCACAAGAACAAGGCCGCCCGTCACAAGGCCCGCCTGAACGCCCGCATCAAGGCGCTCAAGGCCGCCTGATCCGGCGCCGACGCTGCTATCGAAAAACCCGGCTTCGGCCGGGTTTTTTTTTGTGGCTACGGGTTGGTGCTTGCATCGACCCGTGTTATTCCGGGGCATCGTCCGGGGAACTCCCTGTTCGCTCTGCTGCGGCAACGGGCCGATGGGGAGCATGGAAGCGGATCCCGCACTACGCCCGGGATGAAAAGCGGGGCCGGCTGCGAGCGCTCAGCCGCCCTCGCCGTTCGCGGCCGCTTCGTTCGCCGCCGCCTCCAGTGCATCCTCGCGCTGGCGGTCGAAGAACGCCTGCACTTCCAGCATGACCGGCCACGTGCCATCGCGGCCGATGGCCGAGACCAGGAACCAGCGGTCCTTCCAGCCCAGCTCGTCGATGACCGCCTGCGCGGCAGCCTGCCGCTCGTCTTCCGGCAGCAGGTCGGCCTTGTTGAGCACCAGCCAGCGCGGCTTGGCGAGCAGCTCGGGGTCGTGCCGCTCCAGTTCGCGCTCGATCGCGCGCACCTGCTCGGCGGCGCTGATCTCCACCCCGCCCTCCATCGGCGCGATGTCGACCAGGTGCAGCAACAACCGCGTGCGCTGCAGGTGGCGCAGGAACTGCGCGCCCAGCCCCGCGCCGTCCGCCGCGCCTTCGATCAGGCCGGGAATGTCGGCGATGACGAAGCTGCGGTACGCCTCGACGCTGACCACGCCGAGGTTCGGGTACAGCGTGGTGAACGGGTAGTCCGCCACCTTCGGCGTCGCCGCCGACACCGCGCGGATCAGGGTGCTCTTGCCCGCATTGGGGAAGCCCAGCAGGCCGACGTCGGCCAACAGCTTCAACTCCATCCGCAGCTCGCGCTCCTCGCCCGGAAGGCCCGGCAGCGCCTTGCGCGGCGTGCGGTTGGTCGAGCTCTTGAAATGCATGTTGCCCAGACCGCCCTTGCCACCGCGGGCCACCAGCAGGCGCTCACCATGACGGGTCAGGTCGCCGATCACCTCGTCGGTTTCGACGTTGGTGATCACGGTGCCGATCGGAACCGGTATGACCAGGTCCTGGCCCGCCTTGCCGTACATCTGGCGGCCCATGCCGTTCTCGCCGCGCTGGGCGCGGAACTGGCGCTGGTGGCGGAAGTCGACCAGCGTGTTGAGGTTCTCGTCGGCGACCAGCCACACGCTGCCGCCGTCGCCGCCGTCGCCGCCGTCCGGGCCACCCAGCGGGATGAACTTCTCGCGCCGGAAACCGACGCAGCCGTTGCCGCCGTTGCCGGCAATGACCTGGATTTCAGCTTCGTCGACGAGTTTCATGGGTAGGGACTGGGGGCTAGGGATTAGAGGCTAATGGCCGAAACAGGAAGTTGGAACTGGAAAGACAGGGACAACAGCACGGACATGGCAGAGATGAAAAAGCAGGCTACAACCAGCCCCCAATTCCCAGGCCCCAGCCCCTAGTCCCTGCCCTTTAAACAAGAAGCCCCGCCGAAGCGGGGCCCCTCGATCGGAACATGACGGGCGATTACTCGCCGACCACGCTCACGGTGCGGCGGCGCTTCGGGCCCTTGGTCGAAAACTCGACCTTGCCGTCAACCAGCGCGAACAGCGTGTGGTCGCGGCCCAGGCCGACGCCGGCGCCCGGATGGAACTGGGTGCCACGCTGGCGGACGATGATGTTGCCGGCCTCGATGGCCTGGCCGCCGTACATCTTCACGCCCAGGTACTTCGGGTTGGAGTCGCGGCCGTTGCGGGTGGAACCTACGCCTTTTTTCTGTGCCATGGCGGCTTCTCCTTACTTCTTGTCGCCACCGGCGATGCCGGTGATCTCGATTTCGGTGTAGTGCTGCCGGTGGCCCATCTGCTTGCGATGGTGCTTGCGGCGGCGGAACTTGACGATGCGCACCTTGTCGGCACGGCCGTGGCCGACGACCTTGGCGGTGACGGTGGCGCCCTTGAGCGCGTCGCCGAGCTTCACGCCCTCGCCGTCGCCCAGCATCAGGACGTTGTCGAACTTGATCTCGTTGCCTTCTTCGACTTCGAGCTTCTCGACGCGGAGCGTCTCGCCCTTCATCACGCGGTATTGCTTACCGCCAGTGACCAGAACTGCGTACATGACCGGAATTCCTCTGTAGTTATTTTTTGATGCACTGCCACCCTTGGCGGGCGGACAGAAGCGGAATTGTAGGGGATTCAGCAGGTTAGGGCAACCGGGCCCATCCATCCCAGGCCCGCCGTGTCGGAGCCGCTCCGGCCGAGACCAAAACAGGTCCGAACCAAATGGTGAAAGCGTTCAAACCGGCCCCTGCCGCCCTCCCGGCTGAACGCCACTGCGCCGGGTCGCCTTTTCATTGCCCCGGTTTGCCCCCACCTAGGCCAGTCGCTACGCTCTCCTGTTCGCCGGCGGTTTGCCAGCCGGCCTCCCCATCGAAGGCCCCCACCGACGCATGGATACCATCCGCATCCGCGGCGCGCGGACGCACAACCTCAAGAACGTCGACCTCGACCTGCCCCGCGACAAGCTGATCGTGATCACCGGCCTGTCCGGTTCGGGCAAGTCCTCGCTGGCGTTCGACACCATCTACGCCGAAGGCCAGCGCCGCTACGTCGAGTCGCTGTCGGCGTACGCGCGCCAGTTCCTCTCGGTGATGGAGAAGCCCGATGTCGACCACATCGAGGGCCTGAGCCCGGCGATCTCCATCGAGCAGAAGTCGACCTCGCACAACCCGCGCTCGACCGTCGGCACCATCACCGAGATCTACGACTACCTGCGCCTGCTGTACGCACGCGTGGGAACGCCGCGCTGCCCGGACCACCACTACCCGCTGGAGGCGCAGACCGTCAGCCAGATGGTCGACCAGGTCATCGCGCTGGCCGACAAGCCGGCCACGGCCGAGCAGCGCTACATGCTGCTGGCGCCGGTGGTGCGCGAGCGCAAGGGCGAGCATGCGCAGGTGTTCGAGCAGTTGCGCGCGCAGGGCTTCGTGCGCGTGCGCGTGGACGGCGAATTGCACGAGATCGACGCCGTGCCGCCGCTGGCGCTGCGCGTCAAGCACACCATCGAAGCCGTGGTCGACCGTTTCCGGCCGCGCGAGGACATGAAGCAGCGCCTGGCCGAATCCTTCGAAACCGCGCTCAAGCTCGGCGAAGGCATGGCGTCGGTGGTGTCTTTGGACGATGCCGCGGCCGAGCCGCTGCTGTTCTCCTCCAAGTACAGTTGCCCGGTCTGCGACTACGCGTTGCCGGAGCTGGAGCCGCGGCTGTTCTCGTTCAACTCGCCGGTCGGCGCCTGCCCGACCTGCGACGGCCTGGGCGTGGCGCAGTTCTTCGACCCGGCACGCGTCGTGGTGCACCCGGAGCTGGCGCTGTCGGCCGGTGCCGTGCGCGGCTGGGACCGCCGCAACGCCTACTACTTCCAGCTGATCCAGTCGCTGGCCAAGCACTACCGGTTCGACGTGGATGCGCCCTGGCAGTCGCTGCCCGAGGACATCCGCAACGCGGTGCTGTTCGGCAGCGGCACGGAGCTGATCAACTTCAACTACCTGACCGATGGCGGGAGCCGCAGCCAGCGCCGGCACCGGTTCGAGGGCATCGTCCCCAACCTGGAACGCCGTTACCGCGAGACCGAATCGGCCGCGGTGCGCGAGGAGCTGTCCAAGTACATCAGCGAACGCGCCTGCACCGAGTGTGGCGGCGCGCGCCTCAACCGCTCCGCCCGCAACGTGTTCGTCGACGACCGGCCGCTGCCGGACATCGTGGTGATGCCCGTCGACGAGGCGCTGTCGTTCTTCCGGCACCTGGAACTGCCCGGCTGGCGCGGCGAGATTGCGGTCAAGATCGTCAAGGAGATCGGCGACCGCCTGCGCTTCCTGGTCGACGTCGGGCTCGACTACCTCACCCTTGAGCGCAAGGCCGACTCGCTGTCCGGAGGCGAGGCGCAGCGCATCCGCCTGGCCTCGCAGATCGGCGCCGGCCTGGTCGGCGTGATGTACGTGCTCGACGAGCCGTCCATCGGCCTGCACCAGCGCGACAACGAACGCCTGTTGGGCACCCTCACCCGCCTGCGCGATCTCGGCAACACGGTGATCGTGGTCGAGCACGACGAGGACGCGATCCGGCTGGCCGACCATATCGTCGACATCGGACCGGGTGCCGGCGTGCACGGTGGCGAAGTCGTGGCGCAGGGCTCCTACAAGGACGTGCTGAAGGCGCCACGCTCGCTGACGGGCCAGTACCTGAGCGGCAAGCGCCGCATCGAGGTGCCGAAGCAGCGCCGCAAGCCGGATCCCAAGACCACGCTGCACCTGCGCGGCGCCAGCGGCAACAACCTCAAGAACGTCGACCTGGATATCCCGGCCGGCCTGTTCACCTGCGTCACCGGCGTCTCGGGTTCCGGCAAGTCGACGCTGATCAACGACACGCTGTACCCGATCACCGCCAACGAGCTCAACGGTGCGTCGCAGACGGTCGCGCCGTACGTGTCGGTCGAGAACGTGGACCTGTTCGACAAGGTCGTGGACATCGACCAGTCGCCGATCGGCCGCACGCCGCGATCCAACCCGGCGACCTACACCGGCCTGTTCACGCCGCTGCGCGAGTTGTTCGCGCAGGTACCCGAGTCACGTGCACGCGGGTATGCGCCGGGGCGCTTCAGCTTCAACGTGCGCGGCGGCCGTTGCGAGGCCTGCCAGGGCGACGGCCTGATCAAGGTCGAGATGCACTTCCTGCCCGACGTGTACGTGCCGTGCGATGTCTGCGGCGGCAAGCGCTACAACCGCGAGACGCTGGAGATCCTCTACAAGGGCTACAACATCAACGACGTGCTGGAGATGACCGTCGAGGATGCGCTGAACCTGTTCGAGGCGATCCCGTCGATCTCGCGGAAACTCGAGACGCTGATCGACGTCGGCCTGAGCTACATCAAGCTGGGCCAGAGCGCGACCACGCTGTCGGGCGGCGAGGCCCAGCGCGTCAAGCTCTCCAAGGAACTCTCGCGCCGCGATACCGGCCGCACGCTGTACATCCTCGACGAGCCGACGACCGGCCTGCACTTCCACGATATCGAGCACCTGCTGGCAGTGCTGCACCGCCTGCGCGACGACGGCAACACAGTGGTGGTCATCGAACACAACCTCGACGTGATCAAGACCGCCGACTGGATCGTCGATCTCGGCCCTGAAGGCGGCCACCGCGGTGGCACCATCCTGGCCACGGGTTCCCCCGAGCACATCGCCGGCCTGGCGCACTCGCACACCGGCCGGTTCCTCGCACCGCTGCTGCCCGCCGCCAAGGTGAAATCCACTGAAGCTGCCGCCAAGGCGCCCGCCCGCAAGAAGACAACGAAGAAGAAGTCCGCCGCATGAGCGACGACAGCACCCCCGCCGATGCCGCAACCAAGCCTAAGCCGCGCAAGAGCGCGGCCCGCAAGCGCAAGGCGCCGGTGCGAAAGCAGGCGGTAGCCGCGCCGTCTCCAGCGCCTGAAGCACCGGCGCCGGCCATCGCCCCACCTGCACCGCATGTGCTGATCGAAGTGCCGATGCCGGTGCGATGGCGCGACCTGGACGCCTTCAACCACGTCAACAATTCCAAGTACCTCAGCTACCTGGAAGAGGCGCGGCTGCACTGGATGCTGGGCGTGCCCGGCCAGGGACTGGACGACGACGTCGCGCCGGTCGTCGCAGCAGCGCACCTCAATTACCGACGGCCAATCGAGTGGCCGAAGCAGGTCCGCATCACGCTGTTCGTGGAGCGCCTGGGCAACACCAGCCTCACCGTCGGCCACCGCATCGTCGATGCCGGGGACGCCGATACGCTGTATTGCGACGGCCATGTGGTGATGGTGTGGATCGACCGCCAGACCGGACAGGCCGCGCCGCTGCCCCCTGCCGTCCGGGAGGCCTGCGAGGCCTAAGAACGCAAAACGCCGGTCAACCGACCGGCGTTGTTCGCGTTGCGCCGCCGCGTGGCGACCGGGGTGGCCACGACCGCCGCCGATCTTTCAAGACGATCAACGGCCGGTCGGCGCCCGGACTGCAAGTTCCACGGTGCGGGTCTGGCCGCCCTCCAGCTCCAGCATGACCTCGACCGAATCTCCGGGCGTCAATGTGTCCCGCGGCTGCATCAGCATCAAGTGCAGGCCGCCAGGCTTGAGTTCGACGCTTCCGCCGGCCGGCACGGCCAGCCGCGGCACGGCGCGCATGCGGCTGACACCGTCGACGATACGCGTCTCGTGCAGCGACACCTCGGCAAACGCATTGCTGTGCACGCCCACCACCGCCACGGCGTCGCCACACGCGTTCTCGATCCGTCCGAAGCCGGCCATCATCGGCATGGCGACGGGTGGCAGTCGCACCCACCCCCCGGTCATCCGCACGGCACAGGCCTCGCTGGAGGCGCCGTCGGCGCCCTTCTGCGCGGCAATTGCAGCCGGAACGGCGCCCAAGGACAGTGCGACCGACAGCGTCAAAGCACGGGTCATGTTCATCGCCCTATGATACCGGGAGGCCATGAACGGAGTCCGCGATGCATCGTCCTATTACCCTCCTCGCCGCGGCACTGGCCATGGCGGCGTGTTCGCCGGAAGGCCGGCAGGATGACGACGCAACCGTCGTGCAGCCGACCGTCAAGCCATCCCCCGCCGAATCGGACACGCAGGACCGTCCCGCCGATGCAGCAGCCGAAACACGCCTGACGATCTACAGCGGCGACTACGACGCGCTCGGCGACGCCGGCGCGCCCGCGGCGGGCATGCCCGGCTATGCACTGGTGGAGCGGCCGCTGAGCTACTCGCTCAAGCGCGGACCCAATGCGATCTCGGCCGTCAGCGTGCCGCCCGCCATGGATGTGGAGGCCGCCGTGCTGAGGCCGGCCGGTGAAGGCGCCAGCGTGCAGTCGCAGCGCTTCGTTGCGGGCCTGTCGGGTGGCGGCGACGTGCTGGCGCAGGCCGTGGGCCGGCGCGTGGCGGTCGAACACACCTCCGGCGGCGCCAAGCAGACCGACAACGGCACGCTGGTCTCGTCCTCCGGCACCAGCCTTGCCCTCGCCTTGAACGATGGCCGCATCAAGGTGATCCGCGACTACGACAACTTCAGCGTGATCGACGGTGCGGAATCCTTCCCGGGCCAGCCGTCGCTGCAGTGGACGGTCGATGCCGCGTCCGCAGGCGACGCAGGCTTCACCCTGCACTACCCGATGGGGGGCATGGCCTGGCGCGCGGAGTACACCGCGACCATTTCGTCGGGCGATGGCTGCGCGATGTCGCTGGACGGCGCTGCGCTGGTGGCCAACCGCTCCGGCGTCACCTTCGCCGATGCACGCGTAACGCTGGTGGCGGGCGACCCCTCCCGCGTGCGCCGCGACCAGCCGGAGATGTATGCGCGGGCCGCAGCCGCACCGATGGCGATGGATGCAGCGGCCGGCAACATGCCGACCCAACGGCGTTCGGCCGAGTACCACGCCTACGAACTGCCGCGCGCGGTGCGCATCAGCCAGGGCGCGACCGAACGCATCCCGCTGTTCCCCTCGCGCAGCAACGTGGCCTGCGAGCGAGCCTACGTGGTGGAGGCGGACGCCCAGGACTGGCAGCCGCCGCAGCCGATGCTGGACCCCGGCTTCCGCGGCGCGACGGGCACCCTGCCTGTATCCGTCGCGGTGTCGCTGGACAACACCAAGGAAGCGGGCCTCGGCCAGCCGCTGCCCGCCGGGCGCGTGCGCGTGTTCGAAGGCGCCGACTTTCTGGGCGAGTCACGGCTCGACCACATCGCATCCGGCGGCGAGGTGCGCGTGGAAGTAGGCGAGGCCTTCGACCTGTCGGCCGAGCGCGAGAACACCGCGTTCAACGTCGACCGCAGCGGCCGCACGATCACCGAATCGTTCGCGCTGACGCTGCGCAACGCCAAGGCCGCCGACGCCACCGTCCGGGTCGTCGAGCCGCTGCCGCGCTGGAGCGACTGGGAAATCATCGAAAGCAGTGTGCCTGGCGAACGCCAGGACGCCCGGCATGCGGTGTTCGAGGTGCCGGTACCCGCCGGCGGCGAAACACGCCTGACCTACACCGTGCGTTACCGCTGGGCCCGGGACGTGGCGCCGTGACCGCCTGCATCGAAACCGTTCCGCACGCAGGCGGTATCGTCGAACTGCGCATGGCGCGGCCGCCGGTGAACGCGCTGGACCCGGACCTGTGCGGCGGGCTGCGCGATGCGGTGCAGGCCGCGGTCGACGGCGGTGCGCGCGGACTGGTGCTGTCCAGCGCCGCCAAGGTGTTCTCCGCCGGGCTGGACGTGCCGCACCTGCTGTCATTGGGCGATGACCGCGCCGCGCTGATGCGCGCATGGGAATCCTTCTTCGGCGCGGCACGCACACTGGCCGGCGCGCCCGTGCCGGTGGTGGCCGCCATCGCCGGGCATGCGCCTGCCGGTGGCTGCGTGCTTGCCCTGTGCTGCGACTACCGGGTGATGGCATCGGGCCCGTACCGGATCGGCCTCAACGAAACCCAGGTCGGCCTTGCCGCACCGGAAGGCATCCAGCGGCTGCTGCGCCGCGTGGTCGGCCCCTACCGCGCAGAGCGCATGCTGGTGTCGGGCGAGATGGTCGACGCCGAACACGCACTGCGCATCGGCCTGGTGGACGAAGTGGTCGACATCGACAGCGTCGTGCAGCGCTCGGCGGTCTGGCTGGAACACCTGCTGGCGCTGCCCCGCGAGGCGATGCTGGCCACGCGTGCGATGGCACGCACCGATCTGGTGGAGGCGCTGCAGCCGCAGCACATCCAGCTGGAGCGGTTCATCGAGGCGTGGTACCGGCCGGACTGCCAGCAGGCGCTGCAGGCGCTGGTGGCGCGGCTGGGGAAGTAACGTCGGGCTACTGGGGCAGGCCTCCTGCAGGAGCGACGTGAGTCGCGACCGCGAAGTTCCGTGATGCGACGCTCGCGACTTACGTCGCTCCTACAGAACCACCTGGGACTTCACTCACAAGCGCGCCGTCACTGATCGCGGCTGAAGCCGCTCCTACATCGGCCCTTTCGCGACGGGGCGTGCCGGGTCTTCGATCCAGCCGCTCCACGACCCCGTCGCCAGTCGTGCACCCGGCAGGCCCGCATGGGCCAGCGCCAGCAGGTGGTGGCACGCGGTGACGCCCGAGCCGCACATCGCGACCCAGCCGCTGGCCGGTGTGTCGCCGAGCATCGCCTTGAACTCGCTCGCCAGTCGTTCGGGCGACTTGAAGCGCCCGTCTTCCAGGTTGTCGGCGAACGGCCGGTTGACCGCGCCGGGGACATGGCCGGCCACGCGGTCGATCGGTTCGACCTCGCCACGAAAACGCGCCGGCGCGCGGGCGTCGACCACTCCACCGCCCGCCGCGAGGTGTCGCCCCACCTCGTCGCTGTCGAGCAGCGATCGCCTGTCAAAGCGCACCGGATACGTCGATGCGCCCTCGGGCGGGACGGCGGCGTCCACCGGGAAGCCACGTTCGCGCCACGCCGCCCAGCCACCATCCAGTACCGCGACATGCCGGTGGCCGGCCATGCGCAGCAGGCACCAGACGCGGGCCGCCGCCAGCGCGCCGCCGGCGTCGTCATAGGCCACCACCCGGGTGTCAGGGGTCACGCCCCAACGCGCGAGCACGCGCTCGAAGGCTTTGGCCGAAGGCCACGGATGCCGACCCTCGCCGCTGCCGGGCGGTCCCGACAGGTCGCGCTCCAGGTGTGCGTAATGCGCACCGGGTATGTGCGATGCGCGGTAGGCGGACTCACCCGCATCCGGGTCCTCGTGCAGCGCCGGCGAAAATCGCGCATCGATGACCACGACATCGCCGTCGTCCAGTGCCGCCAGCAGGTCGGCGGGTTCGACCACCGTGGTCCAGTCCGGTCGCTCGGCTCGCGTCATCGGATCGCCTCCAGTCGGGTCCGCAGGTTGAGCAGCATCGAGGCGGTCGCGCCCCAGATGCGCTGGGCGGGGTAACGGTACTCGTGCACTTCGCGCGGCCGGCCACGGTAGTCGAGCACGTGCGACGCGAGGTTACGGGGATCGAGCAGGAACGAGAGCGGCACCTCGAACACGTCGGCGACCTCGTTGGGGTCGGGCACCGGCTCGAACCCAGCGTCGACGATCGCGACCACCGGCATGACGCGGAAGCCGGTGATCGTCGCCAGCGGGTCCAGGAAGCCCAGCGGTGCCACCTGCGACGGGGGCAGTCCGATTTCTTCGCCGGCTTCGCGCACCGCCGCGGCGACGGCGTCGGCGTCATCAGCTTCCAGTCGGCCGCCGGGAAAGCTGACCTGCCCGGCGTGGTGCCGCAGCGCATCGGTGCGCCGGGTCAGGATGACGCCAGTGCCGCTTGTGCGCGGCACCAGGCCGACCAGCACCGCCGCCTCGACCAGCACGGCATCGTTGGGGATGAGGTCGTGGAGCTCATGCCTGTTCCAGCCACCGTCGGTAGGCGGCGCGGCCAGCGCATGCAGCGCATCGCCCAGGCGCGGACAGTCGTGCAGGGGTTGCGGATGCGGCTTGAAGCGGAGTACAGCCATCCCGGAAGGCTACATCAGGCGCGCTTGGCCTCGCGCTCCGGGAGCACCGTCTCCATCCAGCGCAGGCGTTCGTCATCGCCCATCTGCGACCAGCGGGCGATCTCGCCCGTGGTTCGGTGGCAGCCCTCGCACAGGCCCTCCTCGTCGAGGGTGCAGACCCCGATGCATGGGCTGAGGACGGCGCGGAAGGTGGAGCTGTTCATGCGGACTCGGGATTCACGGATGCTGGAAATGCGGTCGCTGGAATCGCTGGTTGCAGAAATGCATTGCGCCGGCGTGGGCCGGCGCAATGGTCTTTCAGGATAGCTGGCAACGCTTAGGTCACTGGATCCCCGCCTTCGCGGGATGACGTTGTGGCAAAGGCGGCTGCGCTGTGCGCAGCCGCGCCACGACGTCACTTGACGCTGACGAGCTTGATTTCGAACTGGACGGCGACGTTCGGCGGGAACGGCGTGTTCGGGTTGGCACCGTACGCGCGATCCGGCGGCAGGGTGACTTCCCACTTGGCGCCGGCCGGCATCTGCAGCAGCACCTCACGCATCGCCGGCATTTCGATCTCGCTGATCTTCATGGCCGGGACGTTCTGCGCCGGACGCGCCGGCTGCGGACGCTCGCCCCAGGCGTACGGGCCGGCGATCTGCAGCTCGACCGTGCTGGCCTGGGTCGGCTTGGCGCCGTTGCCGGCTTCCATCACGCGGTACTGCACGCCGCTGGGCAGCGACTGCACACCCGACTTGGCCTTGTTCTGCGCCAGGAAGCCATCGCTCTTGGTCTTGTTGGTCGCGGCAGCCTGGTCCCACTCGGCCTTGGCCTTCGCCTGCTGGCGCTGCTGCATGTTCTGCACGGCGGTGCGCAGCTGGTCGACCGGCACGGCCGGCTCCTTCTTGCCGAACCCGTCCTGCAGGCCCTTGATGACGCTGTTGACGTCGACCTGCTCGCCGCTTTCGACGGCGTTGCGGCCCAGGTCGTACCCGAGCGCGTAGCTCAGCTTGCCCTTCTCCGAGGAAATGTCCTGTGCGGCAGCGCTGCCGGCGGCCATGGCGACTGCGGCGACGGCGGCCGCGATCAAACGCAACTTCATTCGGTGGAACCTCCGATAATGGCTCGGGACGGCCTGGGCCGTCCCGCTTGTCCGGGGCATCATGCCCGGAGATGAGTGCGCAAACCGGGTCACAAGACCCCGACTTGACGGGCTAGGATAACGGCGGCACGGCTTAACTGCCACTGACGCCGACCGTCTGACCTCGCGCCTGCGCTGGAGTTCCACGCGTCCGGCCACGCCCTCCTTCTCCTCTCTGAACGGGTCATCCATGTCCGAATCGCCCCTGCTGATCGAAGACGTCGGCGCCGTGCGCCGCATCACCGTCAACCGCCCCGACAAGCTGAACGCCCTCAACCTGGCAACGCTTGACGCGCTGGCCGAAGCGTTCCGCGACGCCGACAGCGACGCTGCCGTGCGCGCCATCGTGCTGACCGGCGCCGGGCCCAAGGCCTTCGTTGCCGGCGCCGACATCGCCGAAATGAACACGCTCACCCCGGTCCAGGGCCGCGACTTCTCGCTGCGCGGGCAGCGGATGATGCGCGCGGTGGAAACGCTGTCCAAGCCGGTAGTGGCGATGATCAACGGATTCGCGCTGGGCGGCGGGCTGGAGCTGGCGATGTGCTGCCATCTGCGCGTGGCGGCCGACAGCGCCAAGGTCGGTCAGCCCGAGATCAACCTCGGCCTCATTCCCGGCTTCGGCGGCACGCAGCGCCTGCTGCGATTGGCCGGTCGTGCCGCGACGCTGGAGCTGTGCCTGGTCGGCGCTCCGATCGACGCGAACCGCGCGCGTGAGCTGGGCATCGTCAACCGCGTCGTGCCCGCGGCGGACCTCGAGGCCGAGACGATGAAGCTGGCTGAGCAGCTGGCTGCGTCCGCGCCGCTGGCGATGCGCGGCGTGCTGGACTGCGTCAATTTCGGCGGCGAGTCGTCCATCGAGGAAGGCCTGGCCTACGAGACCGCGCAGTTCGGGCTGATGTTCTCCACCGACGACATGCGCGAGGGCACCGGCGCGTTCCTGGAGCGCCGCAAGCCGGCGTTCAACGGGCGCTGATCGACAACCCCATGGCTTCCAACGACGCACGGCCGTGCAGCGGGTGTGGGTGCCGGCATGCCGGTGCGCGGCAGCACTTCATCGTCGCGGCACTGCGCATCGACGACGTCGATGCCGCGATCGAGGCCGGCCTGCTGGAAGACGCTGCGCCCTGCCCCGGCTGCAGCGCGGACTGCAATCGCCTGGTGGACGCCGCTCGTACCGAGCGCCTCGCCGCATTGGCGGCGCGCGGGCGGTACCGCGCGCGCGAGGCCCGGCTGCAGCGTCGGGCGCAGGAGCGCGCCGCGCGCCGCGCAGCCCCGCCGGCCGTGCCCGGAACGCCGGCAGGTCCCGCCGCCCAACCGGCACTACCACCGGCCGCCGCTGCCGCCCTTGCACGTGCAAAGGCGCGA
>MIDV01000028.1:62211-67262 GCA_001830245.1 Lysobacterales bacterium RIFOXYA1_FULL_69_10
GCTGCGCGGAAGCCCTAGAAGCCAAGAAGCTTTTCCCCACGGATTGCACGAAGTGACACGGATGGAGCAGGAACTAGACGCGCGGTAACCATGCCTGCCAACCCGACTGGCGAGAGTTGTGAGGATCCAGCCTCCCCACCCTTCTGATCGGCCCTTAATCCGTGTCATCCGTGGCAAAAAACGCCCTCCAAGATGCCCACATCGATCAAGCCCCGAAAGCGCGCTACACGCCGATCGCGACTGACCGTCGCGCAGCGCGAGGAGATGTTCGCCCGGCTGAAGGCGTACAACCCCAAGCCGACGACGGAGCTGGAGTTCTCGACTCCGTACGAGTTGCTCGTCGCGGTGACGCTTTCAGCGCAGGCCACGGACGTCGGCGTGAACAAGGCCACCCGGCGGCTGTTCCCGGTGGCGAACACGCCCGACGCCATCGCGGCACTCGGCGTCGAGGGACTGAAGCCGTACATCTCGACCATCGGCCTCTACAACACCAAGGCGGCAAATGTCGTCGCGATGGCCGAGCAGCTGATCGGCGAGCATGGCGGCGAGGTGCCGCGCCAGCGCGAGGCGCTGGAAGCGTTGCCCGGTGTCGGTCGCAAGACCGCGAACGTCGTGCTCAACACGGCGTTCGGCGAGCCAACCATGGCTGTGGACACGCACATCTTCCGCGTCGCCAACCGCACCGGACTGGCGCCGGGGAAGAACGTGCGCGAGGTCGAGGACGGGCTGATGCGCGCCGTGCCCGAGGCCTACCTGCATGACGCGCACCACTGGCTGATCCTGCACGGCCGCTACGTGTGCAAGGCGCGCAAGCCCGATTGCCCGAACTGCGTGATCCGCGACCTGTGCAAGTACCCGGACAAGACGCCGGGCGATGCGGAGTCGTTGTAGGAGCGACGTAAGTCGCGACCGAACTCAATTTGGCGGGTGTGGTCGCGACTTACGTCGCTCCTAAATGTGACCTTGATTGGTCTTCGCGGCTGAAGCCGCTCGTACAGGGGCCGTCACCTCGGCACAGGTGCCCAACTACACGTACTGCCGCTCGCGCAGCCACTTGGTGGCCACCCACTTCTCGCCTTCGATCACCGGCGCGCCGCCATGAAGGGTGCCGGTCATCGGGTGCGGGCGGTCGTAGCTGAAGAACACCGCGTTGCCCTTGACCGGCGCCACCTCGAAGCGTGCGTCGGGGAACGTCGTCGCGCCGCCGCATTCGGGCGTGTTGAGGTAGATCACCAGCGACGCCACGCGTTGGCCGCCGCGCGCCAGCAGCGTGGACGTGCCGGGGCGCTGCGGGTCGAAATAGTCGTAGTGCGGCCTGTACTCCGCCCCCGGACCGTAACGCAGCACCTGCAGGCCCTCGCCGTGGTCGACGGGCCAGTCCAGAAGCGCGGCGATGCGCGCTTCGATCCGGCAACACAACGCATCGGCACCGCGTGCGAAGAACATGCCCTGGCTGGTGCGGCCCTCGTGCACCTCGTCCACGCCGCTGTCGAGGTTGAACGTCGACGAACGTGACAGCCGGCTGCGCGCCGAGGCCACCAGCGCGTCGCATTCCTCGTGCGACAGCACGTTGCCGAAAACGATCACGCGCGGGTGCAACAGGTTGGCCAGCACCTGTACCTGCCGGTCGCCGGCATCGACCGTCGCGCGGCCGTTGGCGAGGATCGGCGCGGGAACCCGCACCGGTACCGGCAGGCCCTGTTCGACGGCGTGCTGTTCGAGGAAGCGGCGCGTCACGCATTCGACTGCGTCGATTGCGGCGCCTTCGTCCCAGCCCTGTTCCACCAGCGGCGCGAGCACCGCCTCGGGCGGTTGTCCCGCGCGCACCTGGTCGACGATCCACGCGGCAAGCGCATCGTCGACGGGTACGTCCTGCGATTGGATTGCGTCGGTGTGCACGCACGCGACGCTACGCGCGGCATGTGTCAGCGGTGTTGCAAGCGCACGGCGTTGGACGTCACGCGCAACCACGATGTGCGCAGCGGCGATCGTGAATCCGCACCGTCGCAAAAACGCAAAGGAAGTGTCACTAAACGAACCTATAACAACTCCCCGAATCGTCACTCA
This sequence comes from Lysobacterales bacterium RIFOXYA1_FULL_69_10, assembly GCA_001830245.1. Lineage (GTDB taxonomy): Bacteria > Pseudomonadota > Gammaproteobacteria > Xanthomonadales > Xanthomonadaceae > Lysobacter_C. Next base: position 64,279 of record MIDV01000028.1, read on the forward strand.
GGGAATGAGGCGACCCGACCCCCGCCCTGCGGAGGCCGGTTGGCCTTGTTTCGTGTGCGCTCGACCCACCCCTCGATTTGGAGACGTGAGAATGTCCGTTCGCAACAATTCCCGGACGCTGCTGATGACCTTCGGCGCTGTCCTTGCACTCAGCGGCTGCGGCAATGGCGCCGACCGTGTCGCTTCCCCGGGTGAAGGCGCGTTCCCGCCTCCGCCGCCCACCGCTCCGCCGCCGCCCCCGCCGCCGCCGACCTCCCCGCCGCCGACCGGCGGCCCGGCCGCGGAATGCCCGGAAGGCTTCGCCAACATCGGCACCGTGGCCGACGGCACCCTGCGTGCCTGCCGCGTGCCCGAGCTGATCGTCGGCGACCTGGTGATCCCCAACCGCGACGGCACCGTCTATGCCATCTCCGGCCGCGTCGCGGTGGGCGAAGACCAGGGTGGCGATATCGACAACCCGACTGCCGGCACGCGCGACGGCATCCTGACCATCGAGCCCGGCGTGACGCTGTACGGCTCGGCCGGCGCCGACCTGCTCGTCGTCAACCGCGGCTCGCAGATCTACGCCGAAGGCACCGCGCAGGAGCCGATCGTCTTCACCGCCCGCCAGAGCGTGGAAGGCGAGACCAACGAAGACTCCATCGGCCTGTGGGGCGGCGTCGTCCTGCTGGGCCGCGCGCCGATCAGCGCCTGCCCCGGCACCACCGTTTCGGGCACGCCGGAGTGCCAGGAGCAAGTCGAGGGCACCAACGCCTTCTACGGCGGCAACGCGCCGCGCGACAACAGCGGCGTGATGCGTTACGTGCGCGTCCAGCACTCGGGCTTCGAAATCACGCCCAACAACGAGCTCAACGGCATCACCCTGGCGGGCGTCGGCGACGGCACCACGTTCGAGTACATCCAGGTGCACAACAGCTCCGACGACGGCATCGAGTGGTTCGGCGGCACGGTGAACGGCCGTTACCTGGTGCTGACCGGCAACGACGACGACAGCCTCGACACCGACACCGGCTGGGACGGCTCCCTGCAGTTCGGCATCGTGCTGCAGCGCCCGAACGGCGGTGACCGCATGAACGAGTGGAGCGCGATCCGCCGCGAGCCGTACTCCAACCCGAAGGTCGCCAACTTCACCTACGTCGGCCGCGCCGGCGGCGGTGCCGCGATCACCCTCAACCAGGGCACGCAGGCGGAGTTCTACAACACCGTCGTGACCCGTCCGGCCGGTGGCACCGGCGATGCGGAGTTCTGCTTCCGCATCGACGACGACAACACCTCCGGCACGTTCGGCTCGGTGCACTTCTCGTGCCCGGTGGCCTTCGCCGACCAGCGTGCGGCCGATGCCTTCAACGCCGGCACCGACAACGTCGCCGACGGCACCTCGACGTTGACGGCCACGTTCGTCAACGGTGCCGAGGAAAGCGCGGTCCCGGCGTTCCAGGGCCTGCAGGCGGTCGATTCGTTCTTCCAGCAGGTGGACTACATCGGCGGCGTGCGCAACGCCAGCGACACCTGGTGGCAGGGCTGGACCTGCGGCCTCGACGGCAACACCCCCTGCTGACGGGGACCGGGACGGGGCGGCACAGGCCGCCCCGTTCCATCACCCACCGCCCCACCCCGCAGCCAAGGTTCCCAATCCATGAAGCGCACCCAGACCCGTACCGGCCTGTTCCTCGCCATTTCCGCCCTGCTCGCCTGTAACGGCGCGCTGGCCCAGTCGGCCCCGCCGGCCGACCCGACCGCCACCCCGGCACCCACCACCGCCGACACCACCGCCACCCAGCTGGACGCGGTCGAAGTGCGCAGCGAGTACATCCCCGAACCGATGCTGCAGACCTCCGAGGTCGCCTCGTTCGTCACCCGTGAGGATTTCGAGCGCACCGGCGACAGCGATGCCGCCGCCGCGCTCACCCGCGTCACCGGCCTGAGCCTGGTGCGCGACAAGTTCGTGTTCGTGCGTGGCCTGGGCGAGCGCTACTCCTCGGCGCTGCTCAACGGCTCGCCGCTGCCCAGCCCGGAACCGCTGCAGCGCGTGGTCCCGCTGGACCTGTTCCCCAGCGAAGTGCTCGACAGCGTCACCGTGCAGAAAACCTACTCGGTGAAGTACCCCGGCGAGTTCGGCGGCGGCGTCATCGACCTGCAGTCGCTGGCCGTGCCGGACGAGCCGTTCCTCAACCTGTCGATCGGGATGGGCGGCAACAGCGTCACCACCGGCGAGAAGGGCCTGACCTACTACGGTTCGGACACCGACTACTGGGGCTACGACGACGGCACCCGCAAGCCGCCGCGCGAGCTGCAGGAAGCCGTCGCCACCGGCCAGCGCATCGACCTGGGCAATTTCAGCCGCGAGGACCTGCGCCGCATCGGCCGCAGCTTCGGCAACGCCAACCTCAACGTGCTGCAGGAAAAGGACAGCATCGACCCGGATGCCAGCTTCGGCGGCAGTGCCGGCTACTCGGCCGACATGGGCGCGGGCCGACTGGGCTTCGTCGCGGTGGCCGGGTTCGAGAACGAGTGGCGTACGCGCTTCGGCACCGAGCAGGACGGCTTCTTCGTCGGCGACTCGGTGGAGTTCGACCGCGACTTCGACTTCCTCTCCACCCAGAACAATGCCACCGTCAACGTGCTGCTGGGCACCGGCTTCGAGACCGACCGCCACCGCCTGGGACTGGTTACGCTGTACGTGCACGACACCATCAAGGAAGCCAAGAGCCGCGCCGGCCTGGACAACCTGGCCGGGTTCACCGCGCGCGACGACACCACCGAATGGGTCGAGCGCGAACTGGTCAACCACCAGATCAGCGGTTCGCACAAGTTCGGCGAATACGACGACGTCACGGTCGAGTGGCGCGGCTCGGTCGCCGAGGCCAACCGCGATGCGCCGTACGAGAAGGGCATCCGCTACGAGCTGGTCGACGGCTACTGGTCGCACGACGGCTCGCGCGTGCAGAACTACACGCGCTTCAGCTTCGTCGAGGACGACCTCG
>MIDV01000028.1:67283-73264 GCA_001830245.1 Lysobacterales bacterium RIFOXYA1_FULL_69_10
CCTGGCGCCTGCCGATCGACCGCGACGTGACCGTGTCCGGCGGCCTGTCTTACCTGGACAACGACCGCACCGCCGAGGCGCGCGAGTTCCGCTTCCTCGCCCTGGACGGCGCGCTGCCGTTCTACAACCGCTACCAGCGCGTCGACTACCTGCTGTCGGACTTCAACCTCAGCCAGGACCTGCTGCGCCTGCGCGAGACCACCGGCAGCTTCGGTGCCGCGGCCTACGACGCCACGCTGAAGGTCAAGGGCGCCTACCTGCAGGCCGAGGGCGAGATCACCCCGACCGTGCGCGCCACCGCGGGCGTGCGCTACGAGGACGCCACCCAGGCCATCGAGCCGTACGACATCTTCACCGGCGTGCGCCAGGACGGCGCGGACCCGCTGGTCAACGACTACCTGCTGCCGGCCGCCACGCTGACCTGGAACTTCGCCGACAACCAGCAGGTGCGCTTCGGTGCGTCCAAGACCATCGCCCGGCCGCAGTTCCGCGAGCTGGCGCCGCAGCAGTACCAGGACCCGGACTCGGACCGCCAGTTCTACGGCAACCCCTACCTGGTCGACAGCGAGCTGGTGAACCTGGACGCGCGCTACGAGTGGTTCTTCGGGGCCGGCGAGTACTTCACCGTGGGCGGGTTCTACAAGCAGATCGACAACCCGATCGAATCGAACGTCAACTTCGCCGGCGGCACCACGTTCCAGAGCTTCCTCAATGCGCCGGAAGCGACTGTCTATGGCGCGGAGATCGAGTTCAAGAAGTACTTCGACCCGGCGATCGACGCGGCCTGGTGGGGCGAGAACCGCCTGTACGTCGCCAGCAACTACACCTGGTCGCAGTCGGAAGTGAATGCCGACGAGGGCGACACGGTGCGGCCGTACGGGTTCCCGGCACCGGTCGACGCCACCCTGTTCGTGCGCGACGGCAGCACGCTGCAGGGCCAGTCCGACCACATCGCCAACCTGCAGCTGGGCGTCGAGGACGAGGCCACGCGCACGCAGGCCACGCTGATCGCCAACTACGTCAGCGAGCGCATCTCGGCACGCGGCCGGCCGGGCCAGCCCGACTACATCGACGAACCCGGCACCAGCCTGGACTTCGTCCTGCGCAAGGGCTTCACCCTGGGCGGTACCGACATGACACTCGGCTTCTCGGCCCGCAACCTGCTGGACACGGACTACCAGGAGTACCAGGAGCGCGACGGCAACCGCGTCGATGTCCTGCGCTATTCGCCCGGCGTGTCCTACGACGTGAGCCTGTCGGCGTCGTTCTGACGCCCGCGCGGCCGCCCCGCAACGGGGCGGCCGCGATGCATGTCCGTCCCATGAAGGTTATGTGGCAGTTGCCGTCAAGCTGTCACATAGCTGTCGCACCCTTTCCGCACTCCGGCTGACCTTGTTCGCCCTGCGGAAATCCCCGTGCCGATGCTTTCGTTCCCGCTCCCCGACGCACTGACATGGCGCCCCGATGGCGTCGCCCTGCGCCGCGCCGTCGAGCTCGCCATCGTGCTGCTGCTGGGCATGCAGGCGGCCCGGCTGGCATGGGTGGTGTTTGCGCCGCTGGGGCCATTCGGCGCGACCCAACCCGACGTCGCGGCGCTGGCGCCTGCACCGGCATTGGCGCCGTCGCGCGACCCGTTCTTTCCTGCGTCAACAACGGCCGCGGCACCCACTGCAGCCAGCGGCGACTTCGCCCTGTTCGGCGTCAACGTCCGCGGCGGCTCGGCCATCCTGGCGGGCAAGGACGGGCGGCAGGCGTCGTGGCGCACCGGCCAGGAGGTGGCACCCGGCGTGCGCCTGCACGCCGTGGATGCCGGCGGCGTGGTCCTCGACCTCGGTGGCCGGCAGCAGCGACTGGCGCTTCAGCCGCGCACCGCCTCGTCGCCCGCCCTTGCACCCGCAGGCCAACTGCCCAGCGCTCGAGCGGCCGGCACGGGCGCGGATACGACGCCCACGGTCGACCCGGCGGCCCTGCTGCAACAGGCCGGCCTGCGCCCGCGCATGACCGACGGCCGCATCGACGGCTACACGCTGATCCCGCGCGGCGACGACGCCCTGGTCCGCCAGGCCGGGTTGCGCGCCGGCGATGTCGTGGTCGCCATCAACGGCAACACGCTGACGCCCGAGCGCCTAGGCGAACTCGAATCCGACCTCGCCGGACGCGATGCCGTCGAACTCACCGTGCTGCGCGACGGCACCACCCGGACCTTGACCCTGCGGACGCCCACGCCTTGAAGCCCTCGTTTTCCCGAACCTTCCTCGTCCCGCTGCTGTGCGTGACGCTCGCGCTTCCGGCCAATGCGCAGTCGCCGGCCGACGTGCCCGCGGGCGGCGTGGCGGCAATGGACGTGCGCGATGCCGACATCCGCGCCTTCATCCAGGACGTGGCGCGCGCCACCGGCACCACCTTCATCGTCGACCCGCGGGTGCAGGGCACGGTGAGCTTCTCGCGCGACCAGCCGATGACAGAATCGGAACTGATCGGCGTGCTGCTGGCGATCCTGCGCGCCAACGGGCTGGTCGCGGTGCCGACCGGTGCCGGCGCGTACCGCGTTGTCCCCGACGACACCGCCGCGCAGCAGCCGGGCTCGGCCGGCGGCTCGGCGCTGGGGTTCGCGACCGAGGTGTTCCCGCTGTCGCGCGTGGATGCGCGGGTCGCGGCCGAGACGCTCAAGCCGCTGGTGGGCCGTGGCGGCATGGTAATGGCGCTGCCGCAGGGCAACAGCCTGCTGGTGGCCGACTACGCCGACAACCTGCGGCGCCTGCGCCGGCTGGTGGCGCAGATCGACACCGACCGCACCACCGTCGACACCGTGACGCTGCGTAACAGCTCGGCCGCGGAGATCGCCGCCACCGTCAACCAGCTGTTCGGCATGCAGGGCGCGGATGGCGCCAGCAGCGCGCTGTCGGTGCTGCCGGTGGAGAGCAGCAATTCGATCGTCGTGCGCGGCGATGCCACGCTGATCGGGCGCGTGGTGCAGATGATCCTTGAGCTGGACCGGCGCGCCGAACAGCAGGGCAACGTGCGCGTGGTGAAGCTGCAGCACGCCGACGCCGACGAACTGTTGCCGGTGCTGCAGCAGTTGGTGGGGCAGTCGCCCTCCCCGGCCGACGCCACGGCCGGCATGGACCCGGCGACCGTCGCCGCCGCAGCCGGTGGCGCCGGCGCGCAGCCGGCGCAGGTCATCAGCCCGCGCCCGGGCAGCGGCCGCCGTCCGACCATCGTCCGCTATCCGGGCTCCAACGCGCTGATCATCAATGCCGACCCGGAAACCCAGCGCACGCTGATGGACGTCATCGGCCAGCTGGACGTGCGCCGCCAGCAGGTGCTGGTGGAGGCGATCGTCGTGGAGATTTCCGACGCCGCCGCGCGCGACCTGGGCGTGCAGATCGCCGCCGCCAACGAGAAGGGCGTGCCGTTCGGCCTCAGCCAGTTCCGCAACTCCGGCCCGGGCATCACCGAGCTGGCCGGTGCCGCGCTGCTGGACCGCGACGACGACTCCGACTTCGCCGAAACCGCGCGCGAGGCCGCGCTGCAGTCGCTGCTGGGACTCAGTGGCGGGCTGGCCGGCATCGCGGGCTCGGCGGGCGACACGCTGTTCGGGTTGATCATCAACGCCGTTCGCAGCGATACCGGCTCCAACCTGCTGTCGACGCCGTCGATCATGACGCTCGACAACGAGGAGGCGCGCATCCTCGTCGGCCAGGAAGTGCCGATCACCACCGGCGAGGTGCTGGGCGATGGCAATACCAATCCGTTCCGCACCATCGAACGCAAGAACGTCGGCATCCAGCTGGAGGTCACGCCGCAGATCAACGCCGGCGGCGGCATCACCCTGCAACTGCGGCAGGAGGTGTCGTCGGTCGCCGGCTCGGTCAGCTCCCGCAGCGACGAGCTGATCTTCAACACCCGCGAGATCGAGACCCGCGTGCTGGTGGACGACGGCGCGATCGTGGTGCTCGGCGGCCTGCTGGACCAGAACGAACGCGCGTCGGTCGACAAGGTGCCGCTGCTTGGCGACATCCCGCTGCTGGGCAGCCTGTTCCGCAGCACGTCGCGGTCCAAGGCCAAGACCAACCTGATGGTGTTCCTGCGTCCGACCATCATCCGCGACAGCCGCGAAATGCAGGCCGCCACCGCGCCGCGCTACGACTACATGCGCGATGCGCAGTTGCAGCTGCCGCGCCGCGACGAGGGCGAGCGCGCCGCGATCGACGCGCTGGTGCAGGACTACCTGCGCACGCAGCCGCCGGTCGCGCCTGCGCCTGCCGCCCCATCGTCCGCACCCGCCGCGACGCCGCCGAGCGACGGCAGCGCGCCCGCGACCCGCGATACCGCCCCCGCCCCGTGACCGCGACGCTGCCACCGCTGCCCTACGGCTTCGCCAAGCAGCACGGCGTGCTGGTGCTGGACGCGTCGGCGCAGGCACCGGGCGAACCCGCGCGCGTCGGCCTGCGCGAAGGCGCCGCGCCCACTGCGTTGCTCGAAGCGCGTCGCGTGCTGGCGCGTCGGCTGATGGTGGAACCGATGGCGAGCGGCGCGTTCGACCGCCGCCTGTCGGAGGTCTACGCCGACGCCGGCCTCGGCACTTCCGGTCAGGTGGATGCGATGGACCCGCACGGCAACCTCGATGCGCTGGTCGAGGAAATTCCCGCCGCGGCCGACCTGCTGGAAAGCCAGGACGACGCCCCCGTCATCCGCCTGATCAACGGCGTCATCGCCGAAGGCGTGCGGCTGGGCGCGTCGGACATCCACATCGAGCCGTTCGAGGCGGCGCTGCGGGTGCGCTTCCGCGTCGACGGCGTCATGCGCGAGGCGGTCGCCCTGCCCGCCCGTATCGCCCCGCTGCTGGTGTCGCGCGTCAAGGTGATGGCGCGGCTCGACATCGCCGAGAAGCGCGTGCCGCAGGACGGCCGTATCTCGCTGTCGATGGGCACGCGGGCGCTGGACGTGCGCGTGTCCACCCTGCCCGCCCGCGGCGGCGAGCGCGTGGTGCTGCGCATCCTCGACAAGGAAAGCGGCGCGCTGGCGCTGGAACAGCTCGGCATGCCGCCGGCAGTGCTGGAGGCCCTGCGCGGCGCGCTGCGCCAGCCCAACGGCATCGTGCTGGTGACCGGGCCGACCGGCTCGGGCAAGACCACCACGCTGTACGCCGGCCTGGCCTCGCTCAACGACGGCCGGGGCAACATCCTCACCGTCGAGGACCCGGTCGAGTACGCCATCGACGGCATCGGCCAGACCCAGGTCAACGCCAAGGTCGGGATGACCTTCGCCGCGGGGCTGCGCGCGATCCTGCGCCAGGACCCGGACGTGGTCATGGTCGGCGAGATCCGCGACACCGAAACCGCGCAGATCGCCGTGCAGGCCAGCCTGACCGGCCACCTGGTGCTGTCGACGGTGCACACCAACGACGCGGTTGGCGCGATCACGCGCCTGCGCGACATGGGGGTCGAGCCGTTCCTGCTGGCCTCGACGGTGCGCCTGATCCTCGCGCAACGCCTGCTGCGGCGGCTGTGCACGCAGTGCCGCGCGCCGCGCGAGGTCGAGCCAGGCGATGCGGCGGTGATGGGTCCGGACTACGCCGGCTCGCTGTTCCGCGCGGTCGGCTGCCCGGCGTGCAACCACACCGGTTATGCGGGCCGGCTGGGCGTGTACGAGGCGGTGCGGATCGACGACACGCTGCGCCGGCTGATCGGCGCCAACGCCGACGAGGATGCACTCGCGGCCGCCGCGTTCGCGCGCAGCGATAGGCTGGAATCGTCGGCGCGTGCCTGCATCGCGCGCGGCGACACCACGGTCGAAGAGGCGCTGCGGGTCACGCGCCAGGTGGAGGGCGGCCATGGCGACGTTTGAGTACGCCGCGCTCGACGCGCAGGGTCGCACCCGCAGCGGCCGTCTCAACGCCGACGGCGCCCGGGAAGCGCGCCGCCAGCTGCGCGAACGCGAGCTGGTGCCCACCCGTCTGGCGGCCACCACCACGCGCG
>MIDV01000028.1:73274-113096 GCA_001830245.1 Lysobacterales bacterium RIFOXYA1_FULL_69_10
GCGCAGCGTGTTCGGCGCGCGCTTCCGGCCGCGCGACCTCGCATTGTTCACCCGGCAGCTGTCGACGCTGGTAGCGGCCGCGCCGCTGGAAGAGGCATTGCGCACCATCGGCGCGCAGTCCGACCGGCCCGCCGTGCGCCGCGTGGTCGGCGCCACGCACGCGCAGGTGCTGGAGGGCCTGCGCCTGTCGGACGCGATGGCGCGCCAAGGCAAGGCGTTCCCGCCGCTGTACCGCGCGATGGTCGCCGCCGGCGAAGGCACCGGCGCGCTGCCCGACATCCTCGAACGGCTCGCCGACCTGCTCGAACGCGAGCAGCAGGTGCGCGGAAAACTCATCACCGCGCTGGTCTATCCCGCGTCGCTGGCGGTGGTGGCCGTCGCCGTGGTCATTGCGCTGATGGCGTTCGTCGTGCCCAAGGTCGTCGAACAATTCGACTCGATGGGCCGCACGCTGCCGCTGCTGACGCGCGTGGTGATCGCGGTGTCCGACGCGATGGCGACCTGGGGCCTGCCACTGCTGGTCGTGCTGGCGCTGGCGGCGGCCGGCTTCGTACGGGCGTTGCGCCACCCCGGGTTCCGGCTCCGGTTCGATGGCCTGCTGCTGCGGCTGCCGGTGATCGGACGCCTGACGCGCGACCTGCATGCCGCGCAGCTGGCACGCACGCTGTCGATCATGGTCAACAGCGGCCTGCCGCTGATGGAAGGCCTGGCGATCACCGCACGCACCGTGCACAACCGCGTGCTGCGATCGGCCACCGACACCATGGTGGCGTCCATCCGCGAGGGCGGCAGCCTTTCGGCGGCAATGCGCCGCGCCGGCGTGTTCCCGCCGACGCTGCTGTACATGGCCTCCAGCGGCGAGAACAGCGGCCGCCTGGCGCCAATGCTCGAGCGCGCCGCCGACTACCTGGAGCGCGAGTTCAACACCTTCACCTCGGTGGCGATGAGCCTGCTCGAGCCGCTGATCATCGTCGTGCTCGGCGGCGTGGTCGCGGTGATCGTGCTCGCCATCCTGCTGCCGATCCTCCAGTTCAACTCACTCGCCATCGGCTGATGGAGCTTGCGATGCCCCGTTCCGAATCACTGCGTGAATCGTTTCCCCAAGCCGGCTGCACCCCGCATGCGGCGGTGCTCCTGGACGCCGGCGCTACTCCCACCCCGTCATCCCGGCGTACGCCAGGATCCATCTTGACGTTGGCGGCGTCCTTGCCTGCCCCGGATGGGGATGGCGTCGACGTCGACAACAACGGCGACGTCAACGGCAACGGCAACGGCAAGTTCAACAGCAAGATCAAGATGGATCCCGGCGTACGCCGGGATGACGGTGGTGAGGGGACGAAGCGAGCTGCGAGCGCGCGAGTCGGCATACAGTCCCACGCCGCCGGCTTCACCCTGGTCGAACTCATGGTCGTGATCGTCATCATCGGCCTGCTGGCGACGATGGTGATGATCAACGTCATGCCCAGCCAGGACCGCGCGATGGTCGAGAAGGCGCGCGCGGACGTGTCGGTTCTGGAGCAGGCGATGGAGACGTACCGCCTCGACAACCTGGTGTATCCCACGACCGAGCAGGGACTGGCGGCGCTGGTGCAGGCGCCGGCCGGCCTGTCGCGCCCGGAGCGCTACCGCCAGGGCGGCTACGTACGCCGCCTGCCCGACGACCCGTGGGGCAACGCCTACCAGTACCACCGCCCCGGCCGCCAGGCCGCCTTCGATGTGTACTCGTTCGGTGCCGACGGGGCCGAGGGCGGCGAAGGCGAGAACGCGGACATCGGCAATTGGCAGTGATCCATGCACGGCGTCGACCGAACCGCCACCGTTGTACATCCGCGCATGTGCGGCTTCACGCTGGTGGAGCTGATGGTGGTGCTGTTCATCGTCGGCCTGATGGGCGCTGCGGTGATGCTGACCGCGCCGGGCGAAGGCGACGTGCTCGCGCGTGACGCCGATACCCTGGCCACGCAGCTGGTGCGCGCGCAGGAAGAGGCGATCCTCGGCACACGCGCCATCCAGGTGGTGGTCGATGCCGCGGGGCACCGCGTGGAGCGTCAGGATTTCGACCGGTGGGATGCACTGGACGACGCGCCGTTCCGTTCGGTCGAGTGGACACCGGGCACGACCCCGGCGTTCGAAGGCGCGGCCGATCGGGTGACGTTCCGCTTCGATGAATCCGGTGGCGCGCGCGTGGCCTCGGTGGCGCTGCAACGGGACGGCCGCCGCGTCCGCATCGGCGTCGGCGACGACGCCCGCATCCACGTCGGGGGCGAGGCCGGTGCGCACTGAACCGCGCATCCACCAGGCGGGCTTCTCGCTGATCGAGATGCTGGTCGCGCTCGCGGTGTTCAGCCTGGCCGTGATCGCCCTGCTCCACCTGGCCGGCCAGAACACGCGTGCTGCATCGGTGATCGAAGAGCGCGTGCTCGCCGGCGTGGTGGCCGACAACCGTGCCGTCGAAGCCGTGCTGGCGGGGCCGGGCGAACTGGCCACCGAAGAGACCGGCGCGGAGACGTGCGGCGATCGCGCGTGGCAGTGGACCCGCAGCGTGCAGGCCACCGACGACAGCGGCATCGTGCGCGTGCTGATCGCGGTCTCGCCTGCCGGCACCGGCGGCGTGTCGGCCGAGGCCAGCGTGTTCCGGGGCATGCCATGACGCCTCGCCCAGCCCGCGGTTTCACTCTGGTCGAAATGCTGGTCGCGCTGGTCGTTTTCGGCCTGCTGTCGGCCGCCACCGTCGGTGTGCTGGTTCATGCGGCGGACAACCGCGAGGTGGTCGGCGCACGGATGGACCGGCTGGGCGAATTCCAGCGCGCGCGTGCCCTGATCAAGGCCGACCTCGGCCAGGCCGCACCACGCCGCGTCCGCCGCGGTGATGGCAGCGCGGCACGCACCGCCTTCATCGGCCAGCGACCTGGTGACGCGCCGCTGTGGGGGTTCGTCCGGCGCGGCTGGTCCAATCCTGACGGTGCCGCCCGGGCCTCGATGCAGTACGTCGAATACCGCATCGCCGGCCGCCAGCTGGAACGCACCGCGCACGCCGCGCTGGACGGCGCGCGCGCGCCAACACCGCAGGTGGTGCTGACCGGCGTGGAGGCCACCGCCATCGGCTACCGCTACCGCGGCCAGTGGAACGATGGTTGGCCCGGCGGCGCCGACGAGATTCCCGAGGCGATCCGCCTGACGCTGGAGGTTGACGGCCTGGGCACCATCGAACAGCTGTTCCTGTTGCCGGGCGGTGGCGCGTGAAGCGGCAGCGCGGGGTGGCCCTGCTCACCGTGCTGCTGCTGGTGGCGGTGATGACCGCGCTGGTGGTCGCGATGCTCGACGACATCCGCTTCGGCCTGCGCCGCGCCGGCAACGCACAGGCGGTGGCGCAGGCGCAGTACTACGCGTTGGGCGCGGAGACGCTCGCGCGGCTGCAGATCGACCGCCTGGCCCGGCGCGACGCCACCCGCACCACGCTGGAGGGCAACTGGAACGACCGGCCGTTCGTGTTCCCGGTCGGCGGCGAGGGCACCGGCGAGCCGCCGGGCGTCATCAGCGCGCGGGTGTCGGACGCGTCCAACTGCTTCAACCTCAACAGCGTGGTCGCGGGCGTGCCGGGCCAGTGGCAGCGGCGCGAGCTTGGTGTCGCCCAGTACGTGGCGTTGCTGCGGGCACTCGAGTTCCCGCCAAGGGACGCCACGGCCCTGGCCGATGCGCTGGCCGACTGGATCGACAGCGACCAGGAGCGCGCACCGACCGGCGCGGAGGATGCGGAGTACACCCTGCGCGGCGACGGCTACCGCACCGGCGCGACCCTGCTGGCCGAAACCAGCGAGCTGCGCGCGGTGCGCGGCCACGACGCCGCGGCGTACACGCGCATCCGGCCGCATGTGTGCGCGCTGCCCGAGGCCACGCTTTCGCCCATCAACCTCAATACGCTGCAAGGCGACGATGCGGTGCTGCTGACGATGCTGACCGACGGCGCGCTGGCCCCGGCACGTGCGCGCGCGGTCATCGCCGCCCGGCCCGACGCGGGCTGGCAGGACCACGTCGCGTTCTGGGCGCAACCGGCGCTGGCCGGCATCGCCGTGCCCAACGCGGTGCTGTCGCAGGTCGCGCTGCGCACCCGCTTCTTCGACTTGCATGCCGAAGTCGAATACGACGGCGCGCAGGTCGTGCTGACCGCCCTCTTCGACCACCGCGGCCCCGGCGACACCCGCCTGGCCGCCCGCCGCTGGACGCCCGACGAATGACCACGCGCCTTCTCTTGTTGCCCACCGATCCCCGGGCCGATGCGACCTGGCTGGAGATCGAGCCGCCGGGCAGCATCGCCCGCCGCGCGACGCTGCCGCCCGGCGAGCACGCACCGCCCCACCACGGCGACGGGCGCACGTGGGTCGTGGTGCCGGCATCCGGACTCGGGCTGCTCTGGACCGCACTGCCTGCCCGCCAGCACACGCAGGCACTGGCCGCGGCGCGGCTGCTGCTGGACGACCACGCGGCGTCCCCCGTCAATGCGCTGCACGTCGCCGTTTCCCCCCACGCTGGCACCGCGCCGCGCCTGGTGGCCTGGACCGATCCGTCCTCCATGCAGGGCTGGCTGGCGCGGGCTGCCGCGCACGGCGTAGGGCCCGATGCACTGGTGCCCGACGTCCTGCTGCTGCCGCACGATGAAGGCGCGACGGATCACCTGAGGGTTGTGAAGCACGACGGGCGCTGGCTGGTGCGCGGCGGCGCTATGGCCTTCAGCGCCGAGCCCGAGCTCGCGATGCAGGTGCTGGGCGACGCAGCCGTGCATGTCGAGGCATCCGGCGCCTTCCTCGATGCCTGCGCACGCAGCGCCGGGCTGGAGGCACCGCCGCTGGACCTGCTGCAGGGCGCGTTCGCACCGCGCGTCCGGCGCGGTTCCAACGACGGGTGGCGTCGCGCCGCGGTGCTGGCCGGCGTGCTGGTGCTGTCGCCGTGGGTGTTGCTGGCCGCCGACGCGATCCGCCATGAATTGGCCTCGCGCCGGTTGCAGGCGGAGGCACATGACATGGCGGTACGCGCGGCGCCGGGTATCCAGGCGGGCAATCCGCTCGACGCGACCGCCGCGCGGCTGTCGCGGTTGCGGGCGGTCGACGCGCTGGCACGCGACGCCGGTGCGCTGTTCGGGGCACTCGAAACCGTGCCCGCCGCCCACCTGGACGGTCTGCGTTATTCGACCGCCGACGGCCTGCGCGCCCAGATCGTGCACCCGCGCGAGGCCGACCTGGACACCCTCGCCGCCGCACTGGGTGAACGCGGCCTCCCCCTGCAACGCACGGGCCGCCAGCCGGTCGGCGATGCCGTTCGGAGCGACGTGACCCTGGGGCCGGGCGCATGAGCGGGCTCGTCGAACGCGGTCTGGGCTGGTGGCAGGCACGAGACCTGCGCGAGCGCCGGATGTTGGCGGCGATGTTCCTCGCACTGGGGGCGTTCATCGCGTGGTACGGCATCACCGTGCCGCTGCAGGGGTTGCGCGACGACGCCCGTGCGCGGCACGAACGGGCCGCCTCGGAACTCCTCGCCACGCAGACAGCCGCCAGCGAGATCGAGGCGCTCGGCAAAACGCGGCCGTCGCCCGGCGACGTGCAACAGCTCGAGTCGGCGGTGCTCGACGCGGCTCGCGCCGCCGGCGTCGCCATCAGCCGCCACCGCGCCGACGGGCCCGCGGCGCTGCAGGTCGACATCGAATCGGTCGCCACGCCAGCACTGCTGTCGTGGCTGGACGCGCTGCGCATCGAACACGGCATCGCGCCCGACACCCTCGACATCACCGAATCCAGCGGCGCGCTGCGGGTCGGCGCGCGCTTCGTCCTCGTGGAGGCCGGCGCGTGAGCCGCGCCCACCTGCTGCTGGCCTTCGCGTTGTCGGTTGCCGTGTCGCTGGTGGCGTTCGCCCCGCTCGGGCTGGCCGCCCGCATCGGCACGTGGCCGGACGGCCTGAGCGTTCGGCAAGTCGAGGGCCCACTGTGGGCCGGCCGGCTCACGGGCGTGCGCTGGCAGGGGCAGGCGTTCGACACCGTCGACGCGGCGCTGCATCCGCTGTCGTGGACGTGGGGCATCCCGCGACTGGCGCTGCACGCGGACGGGCTCGACATCGCGTGGTCGGCGGGACGCGTGCAGGGCGTGCATCACGCCGATGGCGAAGTCGAACTCGCGCCGTCGTCATCGTGGAGCGGCCTGGCGCTGACAGCCCGGGCGGACGGGTTGCAGGTGCTGTTCGCCGACGGCCGCTGCCTGCGGGCGGGCGGAGCGCTGCAGGTCCAGGCCGGCGGCGGGGCGATTCCCGGCGACCCGGTGCGGCTGGCCGGCCCGGCCCGCTGCGAGGGGGAGGAGGCGCGCATCGACCTCATGCCCGTTCAGCCGGCGCCCGGCCAGCCCGATATCCGCGCCGACCTCCGGATCGCGGCCGATGGCGGGTACCGCGCGACGGTCCGCGTCGTGTCGCAGGACCCGCAAGTCATCGCCGCGCTGGCGCTGGTGGAGTTCCAGGCGGGCCCCGGCGGCGCCAGCCGCGTGGTCGAAGGCCGGCTGGGCGACTGACCGCGAGCGGGCCGGCGACAGGCGCCCGGTCACACGGGCGTCAACCGGGAGTCACGCAGGGGACAACCCACGGTCACGGTCGCGCAACAAAAGCGTAAAAGTGTCACATGACTGTCATGGCGCGTGCCTAGCCTGCGCGCCAATCCCGCCCCAATGTGACCTTTCCAAGTCATGAACATTGCATCTTCGCGACTCTTCATCGGCCTCGCTCTGGCCATCGCCGCGCCTCTGGCGCATGCCGAGATCAAGCTCGACGAGATCGGCGGCATGGAGATCGGCTTCGAGGGCCTGGTCCAGGCCGATGCCACCTGGTTCGACAGCGACCGCGTCGAACTGGCCGACGGCGACCGCGCCAACGACCTGCGCCGCGCCGAGCTCGTCCTGAAGGGCGGCATCGGCGAGTTCGACTGGGTGGTGGGTTATGACGCCGCCTCCGACAAGTGGCTGGACGTCAACGGCAAGTTCGGCCTGGGCGGCGGCCACTACCTGCAGGCCGGCCAGTACAAGCAGCCCCACAGCATGGAAGAGTTGTCGTCGACCAAGAACAACGACTTCATCTCCAAGGCCGCCATCACCAACACCTTCGGCACCGCGCGCCGGCTAGGCGTGGCCTATGGCTACGGCAACGACGCGTGGAGCTTCACCGCCAGCGCCTTCGGCCGCGAGCTGACCGACGACGGCAACCGCGGCGCCGGCCACGCACTGCGCGGCACCTTCGCCCCGATCAACGAGGACGGCCGCATCCTGCACCTCGGCCTGTCCTACGTGAACCGCGACACCGAGGCCGACACCCTGCGCCTGCGTGCCAAGCCGCAGGCCGACCTGGCGGAGGTGCGCGTGGTCGACACCGGCAACTTCTTCGACGCCGACCGCCTCACCACCGTCGGCCTGGAGAGCTTCTGGGTCGCCGGCCCGCTCAAGCTGCAAGGCGAGTACATGACCGTCGAGGCCGACCGCTACGGCGCCGGCAACGACGACTATCGCGGCGACGGTGCCTACGTCAGCGCGGTCTACAACCTGACCGGCGAGACCTGGGGCTACAAGGGCGGCGTGCCGACCACCGGCAAGCCCGCCGAGCCCGGACGCGGCATGTGGCAGGTGGGCCTGCGCTACGACACGCTAGACCTGGACGACGGCGCGGTCGGCGGCGGCGAGATGGACGCCATTACCGCCGGCGTGAACTGGTACTGGCGCAAGAACTTCAAGCTGATGCTGGACTACGTCAGCGTCGACTCCGAGCGCGCGGGCCTGGCCGACGACCCCAGCAGCGTGCAGGCGCGCGTGCAGCTGAGCTGGTAACGCGGCGCGCGGCACCCGACGCCAACACCCTGACGCCTGTCACGGGACTGACACCGAAGCCACATCGCGGCGTCATGCCATGGGTGTCCAATACCGCCGAGCCCGCCACCGGACGGCGGGCGACCCATAGAACCACGAGCCCTCTCTCCCTCGTCGTTCCCGGCGCGGGCCCTTCACGGGGCCCGCGTTTTTTGTTTTCCGGCCCCGCCAAACCACTGATCCAGCTCGGGTTTCCGGAAAAAGACACAAATGTGGCAGCCCATGTCACATGCATGTAACAAAAACATCATTCCATTGTCGGGTCCCACCGGCAGTCCTGCCGGCCTATCACCCTGGAGCACTTCGATGACCGTTTCCTCGGCCCGTACCGCCCTCCTCTCCCTGGCCATCGCCCTGGCCGTGGCCGCCTGCGGCGGCAACGACGGCGCGCCTGCCGCCGACGCCGGCGGCCCGCTGCCCGGCCAGGCCGCGTCCAACAACGACCAGGTCGCCGCGCAGATCACTGGCGCCGGCGCCACCTTCATCTACCCGCTGCTGTCGAAGTGGTCCGACGAGTACAACAAGGCCACCGGCGCGCGCATCAACTACCAGTCGATCGGCTCGGGCGGCGGCATCGCCCAGATCAAGGCGGCGACGGTGGACTTCGGCTCCTCCGACAAGCCGCTGGCGCCGGAAGAGCTGGCCGAGGCCGGCCTGGCGCAGTTCCCGTCCGCCATCGGCGGCGTGGTGCCGGTGGTCAACATCGACGGCGTCGAGCCGGGCCAGCTGCGCCTGACCGGCGAGCTGATCGCCGACATCTACCTGGGCAAGGTCACCACCTGGAACGACCCGGCGATCACCTCGCTCAACCCGGGCGTGACCCTGCCCGACGGCAAGATCAACGTCATCCACCGCTCCGACGGTTCCGGCACCACCTTCAACTGGGTGAACTACCTGTCCAAGGTCAGCCCGGAGTGGAAGGATTCGGTGGGCGAAGGCACCTCGGTGAGCTGGCCGACCGGCGTGGGCGGCAAGGGCAACGAGGGCGTGGCCGCCTACGTCAAGCAGATCAAGGGTTCGATCGGCTACGTCGAGCTGGCCTACGCCACCCAGAACGGCATGAGCTACACCTCGATGCGCAACGCCGCCGGCAACTGGATCGAGCCCAGCGCCGAGTCGTTCCAGGCCGCCGCCGCCAGCGCCGACTGGGCGGGCTCGCAGGACTTCAGCCTGGTCATCACCAACGCCCCGGGCGCGGACGCCTGGCCGGTGGCGGCGACCAACTTCATCCTGATGTACAAGCAGCCCAAGGACGTGCAGCGCTCGCAGGCCGCCATCGACTTCTTCACCTGGGCCTTCGAGAATGGCCAGGCGCAGGCCAACGAGCTGCACTTCGTGCCGCTGCCGGCCCCGCTGGTGGAGCAGGTCGAGGCCTACTGGGCCGAGCAGATCAAGCTCTGATTAAAATGCGTTGACCGAAGCCATGCGGAAGGCCGGCACCTCGTCGCCGGCCTTCCGCACGCTTCAACCCGGGGGCGATCCGTATCGCCCCTGTCGCTTTTCCGGGGTCTTGCCTGGCCCCACCCGATCCCGACGCTCGACGGACACCCGATGAACGCCACCACCCTGCCCTCCGCCCCGGCCTCGCGCGACGTCAAGGATTCGCGTGCCGATGCCGGCTTCCGCTGGCTGGTCACCGGGGCCGGCATCCTGGTGCTGCTGTCGCTGGCGGCGGCCGCCATGTCGATGCTGTGGGGCGGGCGCGCGGCGTTCGAGAAATTCGGCATCCAGTTCCTGTGGCGCGATGCATGGAACCCGGTGCTGCAGGATTTCGGTGCGCTGGTGCCGATCTACGGCACGCTGGTCACCGCTGCCATCGCCATGCTGATCGCGGTGCCGGTGAGTTTCGGCATCGCCATGTTCCTGACCGAAATCGCGCCCAAGTGGCTGCGCGGCCCCGTGGGCGCGGCAATCGAATTGCTGGCCGGCATCCCCTCGATCATCTACGGCATGTGGGGCCTGTTCGTGCTGGTGCCGTTCCTGGCGGAGCACGTGTACCCGTGGGTGGACGAGCACATGGGCGGGTTGCCGCTGGTGGGCGCGCTGTTCTCCGGCCCGCCGCTGGGCCTGGGCATGGGCACCGCCGGCCTGGTGCTGGCGATCATGGTCATTCCCTTCATTTCCTCGGTCATGCGCGAGGTGTTCCTGACCGTCCCCGGGCGGCTGAAGGAGTCGGCGTACGCGCTGGGTTCGACCACCACCGAAGTGGTGTGGGACGTGGTGCTGCCGTACACGCGCTCGGCGGTGATCGGCGGCATCTTCCTGGGCCTGGGCCGGGCGCTGGGCGAGACGATGGCGGTGACCTTCGTGCTCGGCAACGCGCACCGCCTGACCACCTCGCTGCTTGAGCCCGGCAACTCGATCGCCGCGACGATCGCCAACGAGTTCGCCGAGGCCGACTCGCCGATGTACCTGTCCTCCTTGATAGCACTCGGCTTCGTGCTGTTCCTGGTGACCTTCATCGTGCTGACCATCGCGCGGCTGATGCTGCGCCAGCTGGCCCGCAAGGAGGGCAACTGATGAGCGCCTCCCTCTACCGCGCCCGCCGCATCAAGGACGTCGTCGCACGCACGCTGGCGTTCGCGGCCACCGTGTTCGGCCTGTTCTGGCTGGTGTGGATCCTGTGGACCACGCTCAGCAAGGGCCTGGGTTCGCTCAACGTTGAACTGTTCACGCAGATGACGCCGCCGCCCGGCAACGAGGGCGGCCTGCTCAACGCCTTCTTCGGCAGCGCGGTGATGAGCCTGCTGGGCATCGCCATCGGCGCGCCGGTGGGCGTGCTGGCCGGCACGTTCCTGGCCGAGTACTCGCAGAAGACCTGGATGAACCGCCTCGGCGAGACCGTCCGCTTCGTCAACGACATCCTGCTGTCGGCGCCGTCGATCGTGCTCGGCCTGTTCGTCTACACCCTGGTGGTGGCGCAGATGGGCCACTTCTCGGCGCTGGCAGGCGCTATCGCACTGGCCTTCATCGTGCTGCCGGTGGTGGTGCGCACCACCGACGAGATGTTGCGCCTGGTGCCCAGCCAGATGCGCGAGGCTGCGCTGAGCCTCGGCGTGCCGCAGTGGAAGGTGATCGTGCAGGTGCTGTACCGCTCGTCGATGCCCGGCATCGTGACCGGCATCCTGCTGGCGCTGGCGCGCATCTCCGGCGAGACCGCGCCGCTGCTGTTCACCGCGCTCAACAACCAGTACTGGTCCAGCAACATCCTGGCGCCGATGGCCAACGTGCCGGTGGTGATCTTCCAGTACGCGATGAGCCCCTACGAAAACTGGCATACCCTCGCCTGGGCCGGCGCGTTCATCCTGACCATGTTCGTGCTGGCCGTGAGCATCATCGCGCGGCTCATCGTCGCCCGCGGCAGGATCTCCCATGACTGACCTCGCCACGCCTTCCCGCCCCCGCCCACACGCCCGGACCCCGTCCATGAACGACGCCCGCCTCAACCTCGCCACGCGCGATCGCGCCGCCCCGGTGGATGCCGCGCCGGTCAAGCTCGCCGCGCGCGGCCTCGATTTCCACTACGGCGACTTCAAGGCGCTGAACTCCATCAACCTGGAGATCCCCGAGAAGCAGGTCACCGCGCTGATCGGGCCCTCGGGCTGCGGCAAGTCGACGCTGCTGCGCGTGTTCAACCGCATCTACGCGCTGTACCCGAAGATGCGCGCAAGCGGCGAGGTGCTGCTCGACGGCGAGAACATCCTCGACCCGAAGTACCCGATGAACCGGCTGCGCAGCAAGGTCGGCATGGTGTTCCAGAAGCCGGTGCCGTTCCCGATGACGATCTTCGAGAACGTGGCGTACGGCATCCGCCACCACGAGAAGCTGTCCAAGTCCGAGATGAACGACCGCGTCGAGCACGCGTTGCGCCAGGGCGCGCTGTGGGACGAGGTCAAGGACAAACTGGGCCAGAGCGCGCTGGGCCTGTCGGGCGGCCAGCAGCAGCGCCTGTGCATCGCCCGCGCGGTCGCGCTCAAGCCCGATGTGCTGCTGCTGGACGAGCCGACCTCGGCGCTGGACCCGATTTCCACCAGCCGCATCGAGCAGCTGGTCGAGGAGCTGAAGAAGGACTACACGATCGCGATCGTGACCCACAACATGCAGCAGGCCGCGCGCGTCTCGGACTTCACCGCCTTCATGTACCTGGGTGACCTCATCGAGCACGGCGAGACCGGCACCATCTTCTCCAACCCGTCCAAGCAGCAGACCGAGGACTACATCACCGGGCGGTTCGGGTGACGGATTGAATCCTTCTCCCCCCGGGAGAAGGTGCCCGCAGGGCGGATGAGGGTCCGGGGCCGCGGCGAACGCCACGCACGCACCGAACCCTCACCCCAACCCCTCTCCCGCGGGGAGAAGGGGCTAAACAGGACACCGACATGGGTACCAACATGCACGACCATATCGTCAAGAGCTACGACGAAGAGCAGAAGCGACTGCTCGCCGAGACCCTGCGCATGGGCGAGATGGCCGCGGCGCAGCTGGAGGCCGCGCTGGACGTGGTCAAGCGCCGCGACGACAAGGCGGCCGAGCGCATCGTCGCCAACGACGACGCACTGGACGCGCTGGAGCAGGAGATCAGCCACGACGTCATGAAGCTGGCGCTGCGCGGCCCGATGGCGCGCGACCTGCGCGAGATCCTGGCCGCCATCCGCGTGGCCTCCGACATCGAGCGCATCGGTGACTACGCCGCCAACGTCGCCAAGCGCTCGACCGCGCTGAACCTGGCGCCGCCACTGCCGCAGGTCAGCGGCCTGCACGCGATCGGCACCCTGGCCGTGCAGCAGCTGCGCGACGTACTGACTGCCTACCGCGACAGCGACGTCGAGGCCGCCCAGCGCATCCGCGACCGCGATGCCGAGATCGACACCGCCTACACCGCGCTGTTCCGCGAGCTGCTGACCTACATGATGGAGGATGCGCGCGCGATCACCCCCTGCACGCACCTGCTGTTCATGGCCAAGAACATCGAGCGCGTCGGCGACCACGCCACCAACATCGCCGAGAACGTGTGGTTCCTGGTCAAGGGCGAGGAGCAGCTGCCGCCGCGCGACAAGCGCGACGAGAGCAACACCGTGGCGCCCTGAGGCTTGGGGCAGTCGAACCACGAAGGGCGGACCGGCAGCGGTCCGCCTTTTTTGTTGCGTGCAATCCCCTGCTGGTCGCCTGCATCCGCACGCGCCCGCCGCGCGAACCTGTCCAGGCCGGCGCGCCTGAACCCCGGGGTCCCGGCTAACGCTTTGCTAACGAGCCGTTCGGCCGCGCGGGTGTCTAATACCCGGCGCGGTGGCCCGCCACCGACTCCAACCAATCAAAAGGATCTGCCCATGTCCAGCAACAGCAACAAGCCCGTCGCCCTGACCGCCGCCCTGCTGGGTGGCCTGGCCCTGTCGGCCTCTGCCTTCGCCATGAGCGACCTGGCCGGCGGTTACCTGCTCGGCGCGCAGGAAGCCGGCGCGCAGAAGGACGCCGAGGGCAAGTGCGGTGAAGGCAAGTGCGGCGGCCACACCATGGAAGCCATGGACACCGACGGCAACGGCAGCATCTCGCAGGCCGAGTTCGCCGCCGCCCACGAAGGCAAGGCCGACCGCTTCGCCAAGTACGACGCCAACAGCGACGGCATGATCGACGCCGCCGAGCTGGACGCCGCGCACGCCGACAAGGGCGATGCGAAGGCCGACATGGAAGGCAAGTGCGGCGAGGGCAAGTGCGGCGGCTCGATGTAAGCCAACGTATCGCTACGACCCGGCCGTGAGCGGTTTGCGCACTCCGCCACCGAACGCGGCCGGGCTCGGCCTGCGGCGGGCCCTTCTGGGCCCGCTGCGCGTTGCGCCATCGCACGATGCGCCGACGCGTGATTTCGATTTCCTCGAATGCGCGCCGGAGAACTGGATCGGCGTCGGCGGTGCGATCGGCGAGGCGCTCGAGGATCTGTCCGCCCGCCACCCACTCACCTGCCACGGGCTTTCGCTGTCGCTGGGCGGGTTCGCGCCCTTGGACGAAACGTTCCTTGCGCGTGTGCGAAAGTTCCTCGACCGCCACCGCGTGGCGCTCTACAGCGAACATCTGAGCTACTGCGCCGATGACGGCCAGCTCTACGACCTGCTGCCGATCCCGTTTACCGAGGAAGCCGTGCACCACGTCGCCGCGCGCATCCGCCAGACCCAGGACATCGTCGGCCGCCGCATCGCAGTGGAAAACGTCTCCTATTACGCGGTGCACCCGCTGGGTGACGCCGCGTCGCCAATGTCCGAGCTGGAGTTCACCAACGCGGTCCTGTCCGAAGCCGACTGCGACCTGTTGCTGGACGTCAACAACGTCTACGTCAATTCGATCAACCACGGCTACGACGCGGCCGCCTTCATGGCCGGTCTGCCGGGCGAGCGCATCGCCAGCCTCCACGTGGCCGGGCATTTCGACGAGGCCGACAACCTCAAGATCGACACCCACGGCGCGCCGGTGAAGGACGCGGTGTGGGGCCTGCTCGCCGCGGCCTATGCGCGCTTCGGCGCGCGCCCCACTTTGCTGGAGCGCGACTTCAACTTCCCGCCGTACGGGGAGCTGGTGTCGGAGCTGCAGACGGTGCGCCGCCTGCAGGCCGAAGCGCCAAGCGCAGTCCCGGCCGCCCATGCCGCCCATGCCGCCCGCTGACGCTCCGGCGACGCTGCGCGAGCAGCAGCTGCGGCTGACCCGCCACCTGCGCGATCCCGATGGCCAGCCCGCGCCGGGCGGCATCGAAGACCGCCGCCTGCAGGTCTACCGCGACCTCCTGTTCAACAACCTCGCCTCGTTGCTGGCGGGCAATTTCCCGGTCATCCGCAAAGTACTGGGCGACGACGGATGGACGGCGCTGGTGCGCGCGTTCTACCGGGACCACCGCTGCCAGACCCCGTTGTTCCCGGAAGTGCCGCGGGAGTTCCTGCGCTACCTCGAAACGACGCCCGGCATCACGCCCGCGTTCCTGCCGGAACTGGCGCACTACGAGTGGGTGGAGCTGGCGCTGCAGATCCATGAGGCGCGCGCGCCGGCCACCGTCGACTCGATGGACGACGAGGCATCCCTGCTCGATCGTCCGCTCACGGTGTCGCCGCTGGCATGGCCGCTGGCCTACCGCTGGCCGGTGCACCGCATCGGGCCCGCCTTCCAGCCCGACGTGCCGCCGCCCGAGCCCACGCTGCTGCTGCTTCGACGCGAGCCCGACGGCACCGTGCGTTTCTCCGAACTCAGCCCGCTGGCGTGGCGCCTGCTGGAGCGGATCGGCGCGGAACCCGCGTTGAGCGGCCGCGACCACCTGCTCGCCCTGGCCGACGAAGCGCAGGCCAGCGGCCGCGACGGCTTCCTCGCCCAGGGTGCCGCACTGTTGCGGCAGATGCTGGCGGCGAGCGTCATCCACACCGGGCCGGCCAGCCGCGCCTGAGCCACGTGCCGGGGCCGGGACGCCCCGGTCTGCTAGGCTTTCCCGATGCCCGTCCCCACGCCCGCACCGGCCGCCGCCCCGCCGCCGGCCCCGAAGTCGTCGCCGTCGCCCATGGCCGCCCGTTTCCGCGGCTACCTGCCGGTGGTGGTGGACGTGGAGACCGGCGGCTTCGACTGGAACCGCCACGCCCTGCTGGAAATCGCCTGCGTGCCGCTGGACCTGGACGACGCCGGGCAACTGGTGCTGGGCGAGACCGCGTGCGCGCACCTGGACCCGGCGCCGGGTACGGAGATCGATCCGAAATCCCTGGAGGTCACCGGCATCCGCTTGGACCACCCGTTCCGCTTCGCCAAGCCCGAGCGCGCCGCGCTGGAGCACGTGTTCGCGCCCGTGCGCGCCGCGGTCAAGAGGCACGGCTGCCAGCGCGCGATCCTGGTCGGCCACAACGCGCACTTCGACCTGAACTTCCTCAACGCCGCGGTGACCCGTTGCGGCCACAAGCGCAACCCGTTCCACCCCTTCAGCGTGTTCGACACGGTGACGCTGGCCGGCGTCGCCCTCGGGCAGACCGTGCTGGCGCGTGCCGTGGCGGCTGCCGGGCTTGCATGGAATGCGGACGAAGCGCACTCGGCCGTCTACGACGCCGAACGTACCGCCGAACTGTTCTGCCGGATCGTCAACGGCTGGCAGGCCGGGCCCGCCCAGTCCTGAGGCAGCCCGGGGCTGATCGCGCGGCCCTACGGCGTCGCCAGCTTCAGCCCGACCAGTCCCGCGACGATCAACACCACGCTGCCGATGCGCAGCGCATTGACCGGCTCGTCGAACAGCACGATGCCCAGGATCACGGTGCCGACAGCACCCACCCCGACCCAGATCGCATAGGCGGTGCCCACCGGCAGCGACTTCATCGCGATGCCGAGCAGCCCGAGGCTGACGACCATGGCCGCTACCGTGCCGACCGTTGGCCAGAGCCGGGTAAAGCCTTCGGTGTACTTGAGGCCGATCGCCCAACCGACTTCGAACAGGCCGGCGAGCACGAGGATGATCCAGGACATGGCAGGACTCGTGACAGATTCGGGGTCGTCCCCGATGACGGGATGGCCGCCGGGTCGTCCCGTCGGCTTTGCTGCAGATGCGGCCAGAGCCAAACTCCCACAAGCCCTTGTAGGAGCGGCTTCAGCCGCGATCACAATCCCTCGAGGCCGCAATTGTAGGAGCGACGTGAGTCGCGACCGCGCAACTCCACCGATTGTCGTGGTCGCGACTTACGTCGCTCCTGCAGGAAGCCCGGAAAGGCATCGCGGCTGAAGCCGCTCCTACAGGGGATGCGCCTGCAGGTTACGACTGCCGCTGACGCACCGCTTCGAACAGCGTCACGCCGGCAGCCACCGATACGTTGAGGCTCTCCACGCCCGCGCCGACGCCGGGCATCGGGATCGACACCAGGCCGTCGCAGTTCTCACGCGTGAGGCGGCGCAGGCCGTCGGCCTCGCCCCCCAGCACCAGGCCGACATTGCCGCGCAGGTCCACCGAATACAACGACGCGTCCGCTTCGCCGGCCAGGCCGTACAGCCACACGCCCAGCTTCTGCAGCTCGCGCATGGTGCGTGCCAGGTTGGTGACCGACACCACTGGGACCGTGTCGGCGGCGCCCGCAGACGTCTTGCGCACGGTGGCGTTGACCTGCACCGACTTGTCCTTGGGGATGACCACGGCCGTGGCGCCCGCGGCCGCCGCGCTGCGCAGGCAGGCGCCGAGGTTGTGCGGGTCCTGCACGCCGTCGAGCACCAGCAACAGCGCGCGTCCTTCCGCGGCCTCGACCAGACCCTGCAGGTCGCCCTCGCCAAAGGTCTTGGCCGCGGCGTAGCGCGCCACCACGCCCTGGTGGCGCAGGTTGCCGGTCACGCCATCCAGTGCCTGGGTCGCGACGCGGCGCACGTCGATATCGCGGCGGCGGGCGTTTTCCTCGATCTCCACCAGCCGCGGGTTCTTCGCCCCGGCCTCGATCATCACCTCGCGCACGTTGCCGGCATCGTGCTCGATGGCGGCGGCGACGGCGTTGATGCCGGCGATCCACTGTTTCTGGCTCATTCGGGGTGCGGGGGCTGGGAACGGGGCGGCGATTGTCGCACCGCTGCCCCCGGCGGGCACGCCCGGACGGCCAAAGCGCCGCGGGGGCGACCTAGCACAGCTTTACCTGTTGTTGCGTGACAACCCTTGGGGCACCATTCGCGCCCCAAATCCCATGCTGGAGTCCGCCATGTCGGGCCTGTCCCACGCGCCTGTGCAGTGCCTGCTTGCCCTCGCCGTCGCCGCCGCGCTGCCGATGGCCGCATCCGCGCAAACCAGCGGCCAGGACGCCGACTCCGACGCACCCTCCGCTACCACGCTCGACGCGGTGCAGGTCACCGCGCAGCGCCGCGTCGAGAACGTGCAGGACGTGCCGATGGCAATCACCGCGATCAGTGGCGAGAAGCTGGACGTGCTGACCTCCGGCGGCGAGGACATCCGCCTGTTGTCGGGCCGGCTGCCGAGCCTGAACATCGAATCCTCGTTCGGCCGCGCGTTCCCGCGCTTCTACGTGCGCGGCCTGGGCAACACCGATTTCGACCTCAACGCTTCACAGCCCGTGTCGCTGGTCTACGACGATGTCGTGCAGGAGAACCCGATCCTCAAGGGCTTCCCGATGTTCGACATGGCCCAGGTCGAGATGGCACGCGGTCCGCAGGGCACGCTGTTCGGCCGCAACTCGCCGGCGGGCGTGATCAAGTTCGACTCGGCCCGGCCCGAGGACGTGTTCGGTGGCTACGGCCGCCTGTCGTGGGGCCGGTTCAACACGATCAACGCCGAGGGCGCGGTGACCGGCCCGGTCGCCGACGGCGTGTCCGCGCGCGTCTCGGCCCTGCACCAGCGCCGCGACGACTACGTCGACAACGTCCGCAACGGCGAGGGCGAGGACCTCGAGGGCTACCGCGAGTCCGCGGTGCGGGCGCAGCTTCTGGTGCAGCCCAGTGAGACCTTCGAGGCGCTGGCCAACGTGCACGCTCGCAAGCTGGACGGCACCGCGCGCCTGTTCCGCGCCAGCATCATCGAAGCCGGCAGCAACAACCTCGAACCCGCCCACCGCCGCGAGTTCGTGTCGCTCGACGGGCGCAACGAGCAGGAACTCGACCAGTTCGGCGGCAACCTGCGCATGCGCTGGGACTTCGGCCGCACGTCGCTGTACTCCATCAGTGGCTACGAGAGCGTCGAGGCCTACAGCCGCGGCGACATCGACGGCGGCTCGGTCTACACCTTCCCGCCGGACGAGCCCGGCGAGGCCCTCTTCCCCGCCGAATCCGCGGACGGCCTGCCGGACCATCGCCAGCTGAGCCAGGAGCTGCGTCTGGTCTCAAACGACTGGGGCCGCTTCGACTGGCAGGTCGGCGCGTTCTGGTTCGACGAATCCATCGACGTCGACAGCTTTTCGTATGACGGCTTCGGCGGCGCGGAGAACGGCTATGCCACGCAGCGCCAGGACAACACCGCGTGGGCGGTGTACGCCTCGGGTGACTTCGACCTGACCGATGCGCTGACGCTGCGCGGCGGCCTGCGCTACACCGACGACGAGAAGACCTTCACCGCCGAGCGCGTGACCGGCCCGTTCGGCCCGCCGATCGCGCCGATCACGGTGCGCCCCAGCGACGACGACGTGAGCTGGGACCTGAGCGCCGTCTACGCACTCAGCGATGCGACCAACGTCTACACCCGCGTCGCCAAGGGCTTCCGCGCGCCCAGCGTGCAGGGCCGCCTGATGTTCGCCGACGCGACGCTGCCGGCGGACGAGCTGGTGACCGTCGCCGACACCGAAACGGTGCTGTCGGTGGAAGCCGGCATCAAGACGCAGCTGTGGGACAACCGCCTCCGGCTCGGCTTCGCGCTCTATCACTACACGGTCGACGACCAGCAGCTCACGGCGGTGGGCGGCGATGCCAACGTCGCGCGCCTGGTCAACGCCGACAAGAGCGTCGGACAAGGTGCCGAACTCGACCTGGAGGCCTGGCTGACCGATGGCCTGCTGGTGACGCTGGGCGCGAGCTACAACGACACCGAGATCCAGGACGGCGACCTCAGCGTGTTCCAGTGCGCGGTGTGCACGGTCACCGACCCGGCCGACCCGGCGCGCCCGGGCGCGGTCCTGATCGACGGCAACTCGCTGCCGCAGGCGCCGCGCCACGTCTACAACATGACCGCGCGCTACGGCCTGCCGCTGGGCGATGGCGAGGCGTTCGTGTTCACCGACTGGGCCTACCGCAGCGAGGTCAACTTCTTCCTGTACGAGTCGGTCGAGTTCACCGGCCGCTCGCTGCTCGAAGGCGGCCTGCGCGTGGGCTACACTTGGCAGGACGGCGACCGCGAGGTGGCCCTGTTCGGCCGCAACATCACCGGCACCGAGCGCGTGGTCGGCGCCATCGACTTCAACAACCTCACCGGCTTCCTCAACGAACCGCGGACATGGGGCGTGCAGTTCAGCGCGCGCTTCTGACGGCGGACACTCGGTAAAGAAAAACGGCGCGAAAGCGCCGTTCTTCTTTTGCGGGCCCGGCACGCGTTGCCGGGCTCGATCAGTACGGCTTCTTCGACCGCCTGGCCGGCTGGCCGCGCGGCGGCGGCGCCTTTGCGTCGCGACTCTCGGCCAGCTTGAAGTCGATCTTGCGCTCCTCCACGGAGGCCTTCATCACGATGATCGACACCCGGTCGCCGAGGCGGAATTCGCGCCCGGTGCGTTCGCCGGTGAGCGTCTTCCGGATCGGGTCGAAGTGGTAATAGTCGTTGGGCAACTGGGTGACGTGCACCAGGCCGTTGACCTTGGAGTTGTCCAGCTCGATGAACAGCCCGAAGCTGGTGACGCCGCTGATCACGCCGTCAAACTCGCCACCCACGTGCTGTTCCATCCACGCGGCGCGGTAGCGCTCGTCGACCTCGCGCTCGGCTTCTTCGGCCCGGCGCGAACGCTCCGAGCACTGCAGCGCCAGCTGTGCCATCGCGCTGGGCGAGTACTTGAACTTCTCCGGCTTGACGCCCGACAGCGCGTGCTTGATCGCGCGGTGCACCAGCAGGTCCGGGTAACGTCGGATCGGCGAGGTGAAGTGCGCGTACGCCTCCAGCGCCAGGCCGAAGTGGCCGACATTCTCGGGCTGGTACACCGCCAGGCTCTGGCTGCGCAGCAGCACCGACTCCAGCAAGGCGGCGTCGGGCCTCTCGCGGATGGTCCTGAGCAGCTGGGTGAAGTCGCGCGGCTGCACCTTCGGCCACGGCGGCATGCGCAGCTTGAACTCCTTCAGGAACTCCAGCAGGTCGGCGTACTTCTGCTCCGGCGGCCGGTCGTGGATGCGGTACGGCGCCGGCACCTCGGCATCGATCAGGAACAGCGCCGCCTGCACGTTGGCGGCGATCATGCATTCCTCGATCAGCTTGTGCGCGTCGTTGCGCTGGATCATGCCGGCCTGGGTGACCTCGCCCTTGGGCCCCAGCACGAAGCGCACTTCGCTGGACTCGAACTCGATGGCACCGCGCTTGGCGCGCGCCTTGGCGAGCACCTGGAAGAGCTGGTGCAGGCGCTGGATCTGCGGCAGCAGGCCACCGATGCGGCCCAATGCATCCTCGCGGTCCTCGTCGCTGGCGTCGTCGCCCACTGCGTTCCAGACCTGCGTGTAGGTCAGGCGCGCGTGCGAATGCATCACCGCCTCGTAGAATTTCGACGAGGTGACCTCGCCCTTGCGGTCGATCTGCATGTCGCAGACGAAGCACAGGCGGTCGACCTTGGGCTTGAGCGAGCAGATGCCGTTGGACAGCGTCTCCGGCAGCATCGGCACGACGAAGCCGGGGAAGTAGACCGACGTCGCGCGGCGCGTGGCTTCGTCGTCCAGCGGCGTGCCGGGCCGCACGTAATGGGACACGTCGGCAATGGCGACGACCAGCCGGAAGCCGTCCCGGTTGGGCTCGCAGTAGACGGCGTCGTCGAAGTCCTTGGCGTCCTCGCCGTCGATGGTGACCAGCGGCAGGTCGCGGATATCCACGCGACCCTTGGTATCGGCCGGCTGCACTTCCAGCGGCACGGCGGCAGCCTGGTCGAGGACGGCCTGCGGGAACTCGTGCGGGATGTCGTGGCCGTGGATGGCAGCCTGCACCGCCAGCGACGCGGTCAGGCGCTCGCCCAGCACGGTGAGGATGCGGCCCATCGGCGGTCGGCGGCCGTCGGGCGCGCGCGTGATCTCGCACACCACCAGCTGGCCGGCCTGCGCTTCACCACGCGCCTCGGGCGGGATCAGGATGTTGCGCTGGATGCGGCGGTCGTCGGGCTCGACGTAGCTCACGCCGTCCTCCAGCACGAAGCGGCCGATCATCCGGTTGAGGCGGCGTTCGAGCACTTCGACTATCGCGCCTTCGCGGCGGCCGCGGCGGTCCACGCCGGTAACGCTGGCCAGCACACGGTCGCCGTGCATCACCTTGCGCATCTCCGCCGGCGGCAGGAACAGGTCGTCGCCCGTGCCCGCATCCGGTCGGAGGAAGCCGAAGCCGTCGGGGTTGGCGATCACGCTGCCGGGGATCAGGTCGGCCTGCGCGGCCGGCACGAACGCGCCACGGCGGTTCTGCAGCAGCTGGCCGTCGCGCACCATCGCGCGCAGGCGTGCGCTCAATGCATCGAAACGTTCGGGGTCGGTCAGCGCCAGCTTCGCAGCCAGCGCGTCGGCCTCCATCGGGCCTTCGGCGGCCGACAGCAGACCCAGGATCATTTCCCGGCTGGCGATCGGCTGCTCGTAGCGTGCGGCTTCGCGCTCGGCGTAGGGGTCGTGCAGGCCGCCCTTGCCGTGGACAGGCGCCAGCGACGGCTTGCGGGTGCCGCGCGGCGGCGGCTCGGGCAACCAGCCCGGAGCCTTCTTCGCGGGGCCCTTGCCGGTGCCCGGCGCGCCACCTTTCCGATGCCCGCCGCGCGATGGCGACGCACCTTGGCCTGCCTTGCCTGCGGGACCGCCGGACGAGCGCCGGGACGACTTGCTGGGGGTTTTCTTGGTCATCCGGGCATGGTCGCACAGCGCCATCAAGACGGCGTCTTGGCCCGCACCGCGGGTCCATGCGGACTGCACGAGCCATGGCAGCGGAACACGCATCCCCCACGGACGGCCGCACCCCGCCGCGGTGTCAGTCGCGCAGCTTGAGCGCCGGGGTCTCGTCGATCGTGCCGTCGCCGTTGAGCACGACGTAGCGGCCATCGGGCGCGAACAGCACCGGGACGGGGTCTTGGAACAGGGGGCGGCGGACGAACCGCAGCGACCAGCGGAACTGCTCCATGGTCGCCAGGGTCTTGAGCTGCGCGGGCGTCAGCCCGGCACGCAGCGCGGCGGTTTCAGGCTCGCTGCCATTGGTTTTCCTGCGCTCGCGTTCGGTCATCCCCGGCCCGGATGCATGCTCCATGCCAGTGTCGCGACGAAATCCTTCAAGCCGCGTGAACTTCCTGGATCCGGCCGGACCCGCCATGCGGGCGAACCGCATCGGCAAAGTGGCCGGGACTGAAACGAAAAACCCCCGCGTGAGCGGGGGTTTCTCGTTGGATATGGTGCCCAGGAGAGGACTCGAACCTCCACGGAGTTGCCCCCGCTAGCACCTGAAGCTAGTGCGTCTACCAATTCCGCCACCTGGGCAAACCCGCACGGCTTGCGGCTGTGCGGGGCGCGTATGTTGCGTTGCGGCGATAGGGTTGTCAACACCAATATGCAGGCCTCGCGCCAACGGTCGCCCCGAGGTCGCCTTGACGTCACTCGGGCCGCACGAACCGGTAGTGCCCCACGCCCCACTCCTGCCCGCCGCGCAGGCCGAACATCTCCGCACAGGCCATCCAGAACATCCGCCAGCGCTGGAACCACAGCGCCGCGCCGGCCTCGCCGTAGGCCTGCCGCAGCACCGCCATGACCGCCTCGCGCTGGCTGTCCTGGCGCTCCAGCCAGTGGTTGGCCGTGCGCTGGTAGTGCGTGCCGTCGACCACCCACCGCCGGTCGATGAGCAGGTCGCGCTGGAACCACGGCAGCGTGTCGGCCGCCGGCATCAGGCCGCCGGTGAAGAAGTGCCGGCCCATCCAGTTGCCCTCGCCCTCCGTCTCGAACGGATACATCAGCGTCCTGTGCATGAAGATGTGCACGAACAGTGCGCCACCCGGTTTGAGCCAGCCGGCGATGCGGCCCAGCAGCGTTTCGTAGTTGCGCATGTGTTCGAACATCTCGATCGACACGCATCGATCGAACCGGCCGGCCTCCAGCTCCAGCGTGTTGACGTCGCAGGTGATCACCTGGACGTTGAACAGCGCGCGCTGCCGGCACTGCGCCAGGATGTGCTCGCGCTGCAGGGCGGAGTTGGACACCGCGGTGATCGTCGCGTTCGGGTAGCGCTCGGCCATCCAAAGCGTCAGCGAGCCCCAGCCGCAACCCAGCTCGAGGATCGCTTGGCCGTCGCGCAGCCCGGCGCGCTCGCCGTACAGCCTGAGCATCGCCTCCTCGGCCTGCTCGAGCGTCTCGTTGCCGGTCGGGTAGTAGCAGCTCGAGTACTTCAGGCGCTTGCCCAGGCAATGCTGGAAGAACGCCGGCGGCAGTTCGTAATGCTGCGCGTTGGCGGCGTCGGTGTGGATCGCGACGGGGCTGGTACGCAGCGACTCGATGCGGCGCGCGAAACGCTCGGCCTGGGCCTCCAGTCCGCCTTCGGACTCCTCGCGCAGACGCTGGTCGCACATGCGCCGGATGCCCATGCGCAGCAGCGCGTCGGGCACGTGGCCTCGCTCGGCCAGGCCAAGCAGGCCGGGGCCGGGGCGGTCGTGCGGCAGTTCTGAATCGACCATCGCGTTCATTCGGAATCCTTTGTCGTGTCGGAGGCGTGGCCGCCGGCTTTGGGGCACCACGGGATCAACATGGGCGTGGTGCGCTGGTACTCGCGGTAGTCGTCGCCGCGCGTGCGCAGCGCCTGCGCCTCGGTGTAGGGGATGCCGCTGATCCAGCGCAGGAAGACGTACATCACCACCGGCCCGGCCCACGCCAGCCATGCGATGGGCGAGCCGACCGCCAGGCACACGTAGGCGAACCAGTGGGTCCACTCGAAGAAATAGTTGGGATGCCGCGAGTAGCGCCACAGCCCGGCGCGGCAGGTCCTGCCGCGGTTCGCGGGGTCGGCCCGGAACCGCGCCAGCTGGCGGTCGGCGATGCCCTCGCCCACCACGCTGCCGATCCAGATCGCCACGCCCGCCAGCCACCACCCGGTGACCCCGTCCACCGGATTGCGGGCCACGGCGAGGAACGGCAGCGAGAACAGCACGATGAGCAGCGCCTGTGCCTGGAAGAACAGGAAGAACTTGCCCTGGTGCCCGTGCCAGTGGGTGCGCAGGTGCCGGTAGCGGCCGTCTTCGTCTTCGCCCCGCACGCGCACCCACAGGTGCCGCGCCAAGCGGAGGCCCCACAGGCCGCCGAGCAGCGCGAGCGTCGCGCGCGGCCACGTCGCGCCGTCGCCCAGCAGGCCGTACAGCACCGCGCTGCCGCCGACGCCCGCGGCCCAGATGACGTCGACGATCCCCGCGTTGTCGCGGCGACGCTGCCACAGCCAGCCGACCGTCATCGCCAGCGCGGCGGCAGCCCATGCCAGTCCGATCAATGCGAACGCACTCATGTCGGCACACCCTCCCTTGCGACTGGTTGCGGTGCCGGAGCGGACGCGCGACCCGCCACCGCCATCAGGACAGCGACCGCCGCGCCCCAGGCCAGCGCGAGGACCGTCCAGGTCGCGGCCACCGGACCGGTAAGCGCCACCGCGTCGAATCCACGCGCCGCGGCCAGGTACGCCAACGGGCCACCGATGGCGCCGAACGCGAACGCGGCGAGCGGCCGGTGCCGCAGCCATGCCAGCCCGTGCATGGGCAGCATCGCGAACGCAGCCCACAACGCGAGGATCCACGCCGGTGCGAAATCCACTGCCGGCCATGAAGCGGCGTAGTCCAGCCAGCCGGCGGCGGCGAGCGCGCCGTCGACCACACAGCCCAACGCCAGGGCGACGGCCACCAACCGGAGATCGACCGCACGCGTCGTCGACCCCCGCAGCTGCCACGTGCAGTACAGCAGCGCGGCGACGACTGCGGGCCATGCCACCCCGCGCCCCGCGCCGGCCACCGCACACAGCCACACCGCCTGGTTGCCCAGCACGTTGCCGACGAGATCGGCGCGGGTGCTCATGCCTCCATCCCCATTGCGGGCAACGGCGGCAGCAGCGACGGCCGACGATTGCCCGGCTTGGCCAGCAGCAGGTGGGCCACGCCGATGGAGCGCTCGCGAAAGCCGCCTTCGCAGTACGCCAGATAGAACAACCACATCCGGATGAAGCGCTCGTCGAATCCCTGCGCGCGAACCTCCGGGAGCATTGCCATGAAGCGGTTCCGCCACGCCTGCAGCGTCAGGGCGTACGAGCCGCCGAAATCCTCCAGGTGCGTCAGCGCCAGGTCGCTGGCGCGGGTCTTGGCCGCCAGCATCGCGTGGATCGATGGGATAAAGCTGCCGGGGAATACGTAGCGCTTGATGAAGTCGACCGACGCCAGCGCCTGCTCGTAGCGGTGGTCCTCGATGGTGATCGCCTGCACCAGCGCCAGGCCGTCGGGCTCGAGCAGCTCGCCCAGCTTGCCGAAGTACGTGTCCAGGTAATCGGCGCCGATCGCCTCGATCATCTCGATCGACACCAGCTTGTCGTAGCGGCCGGTCAGGTCGCGGTAATCCTCCAGCAGCAGCGTGACGCGGTCCTGCAGGCCGGCCTCGGCGACGCGTCGCGAGGCCAGCGCATGCTGCTCGCGCGAGATCGTGGTGGTGGTGACGTGGCAGCCGTACTCGCGCGCGGCATGCAGGGCGAACCCGCCCCAGCCGGTGCCGATCTCCACCACGCGGTCGCCGCGACTGAGGTCGAGCTTGCGGCAGATGCGGTCCAGCTTTCGCGTCGAGGCCGCCTCCAGCGTGTCGCCCGCGCCGGTGTCGGCGTCGCCCGCCCAGACCGCCGAGGAATACATGAGGTCCGGCGACAGGAACAGCGAAAACAGTTCGTTGCCCAGGTCGTAGTGCGCGGCGATGTTGCGGCGGCTGCCATCGCGCGTGTTGCGCCGCAAGCGGTGCCAGGCGCGCATCGCCCAGCCGCCCAGCCGCGCCGGACCCGATTCCATGCCGTCGAGCAGGTCGCGGTTACACACCAGCAACCGGACGAGGCGCACCAGTCCGTCGCCCGCCGCGCCGCCGCCGTCATCGCATTGCCACCAGCCCTGGATGAAGGCCTCGCCCGCACCCACGCTGCCGTTGGCCGCCACCGCGCGGTAGAAGCGCATGTCGTGGACGTGGATGCGCACCTGCAACGCGCCGTCGTCGACCTCGCCCAGCACCGCCTCGCCCAGCGGGTCGATCAGCGTCAACCGGCCGCCGCGCAAGGCACCCATCTTCGACAGCAGCTGCCCGCGCAGCCATCGGTCCACCGCCCCCGGCGCGGCGATGGAGGGTGGAGCGTCGCTACGCACACGTTCGTTCATCGGGACTCCCGGAGTTTCGGATGGTCATGCACGGGGTTGCCTTTCAGCCACAGGCGCAGTGCGTGCCAGTGGATCGCGCCCACGACCTGCAGCGTCATCAGCGGGTAGCCCCACAACACGCGTGCGAGTGCAGCGCGGTCCAACGGGCGACGGTGCAGTGCCAGCGAGGCGTCGAACTCGCCGCGCCCCTCGTCCGACACCTCCATGTGCACGTGCAGGGACTCGCCGGGCACGGTGAAGCGCCACGCGTACTCGCGGGCCATCGGCATGAAGGGCGAGACGTGGAAGGCCTTGGGGAAGCGCCACTCCAGCGCGCGGCCGTGCGGGCGCGCCTGCTCGACGGGCAGCACGTAGACGTGGCGCTCCTTCCATGGCGTGTTGGTGATCTCCGCGACGATGCAGTCCAGCCGGACGCCGTCGGCGTGGAAGCAGTAGTAGAAGCTGACCGGATTGAAGACGTGGCCGAAGTAGCGCAGGTGCGTCAGCAACCGGATCGGCCCCGCCGGGCGCCGGCCGATCGCGGCCTGGACACGCTGGCGCACCGCGTCGTCCAGCGGCAGTTCCGGCGGGTCGAGATAGTCGCTGCGGCGGAACTCGCCCAGGTTGCGGCGCCCGACCGACCAGAGTCGGTGGCGGTCGAACAGCGTATCCAGCTCGGCCAGGTCGATGTACAGCTGCGCCATCGAGTACCCGAAAGCGTGCGCCTGCGGGGCATGGCGCCGGTGCCGGACCCGGCCCTCGTACACGGCGCTGGCGAGCGGAGCGGTCACGCCGGCACCGCATCGACTGCGCCGCGCGCGTCACGGTCGGATGCCCGCGGTTCCGCGCTCCACGGCACGCCCAGGGCCCCCGCCACCTCCACCGCGCTGCGCATGCCGTCCTCGTGGAATCCCCAGCCCCAGTACGCACCGGCGAACCACGTTCGCCGCCGGCCCTGGATCTCCGCCTTGCGCGCCTGCGCGGCAACCGACGCGTGCGAGTACAGCGGGTGGTGGTACTCCATGCGCCGCAACACGCGGGTCGGGTCGATGGCGTCGGTGCGGTTGAGCGTGACCACCAGCGGCTCGGGCGCGTCCAGCCCCTGCAGCAGGTTCATGCAGTAGCTGACGGTGCAGGCCGCGGCGGGTTCGCGCGGCAGCAGCGCGTTCCACGCCGCCCACGCCTTGCGGTTGCGCGGCAGCAGGCGCGCATCGGTATGCAGCACGGTGTCGTTGGGCTGATAGCGCATCGCACCGAGGATGTCGCGCTCGCGCGGGTCGGCATCGGCCAGCAGGCCCAGCGCCTGGTCGCTGTGGCAGGCGAGCACCGCGTGGTCGAAGCGCTCGCGGCCGATGATCGACTCGACCTCCACCCCGTCGGCATCACGGCGCACGCGATGCACCGGGCAGGCGATGCGCTCGTGCACGCGCCAGCCGGCGCGCATCGCTTCGATGTAACTCGAGGAACCGCCAACCACCACGCGCCATTCCGGCCGGCCCGACACCTGCAGCATCTGGTGGTTGGCCATGAACTGCACCAGGTATTTCGCCGGGAACGACAGGATGTCGTCGCATGACGACGACCACAGCGCCGAGGCCATCGGAACTAGGTGCTCCTCGCGGAAGGCCGCGCCATAGCGGTGCTCGCGCAGGTAGTCGCCCAGGCCGGGGCCGGGGCCGTCGTCGTCCAGCAAAGCGGGCGCCTCGCGGTAGAACCGGCGCAGGTCCAGCAGCATCCCCCAGAACCGCGTCGACACTAGGTTGCGTCGCTGGCAGAACAGCCCGTCCAGGTCGGTGGCGTTGTACTCCAGCCCGGTGGCCTCGTTGCGCACCGAGAAGCTCATGGTCGTCGGCTGCGAGGCCACGCCGAGTTCCGTGAACATCCGGGTGAGCAGCGGATAGTGAGTAGGGTTGAACACGATGAAGCCGGTGTCCACGCGGTACGGCCGGCCGTGGAGGTCCACATCGTGCGTGTGCGTGTGCCCGCCCAGGCGCGGCTCGGCTTCGAACAGGGTGACGTCGTGCCGGCGCGAGAGCAGCCACGCCGATGCCAGGCCGGCGATGCCGCTGCCGATGACCGCGATGCGCATCGCTCAGGCCCTCGCCTTGGCCAGTACCCACGCGGGGATCGGCTTGAGGTCGCGCACCAGGCCGAGCGCCGCCATCGCGCGCAGGCCGTACCAGGTGAGGTCGACCTCCCACCAGCGAAAGCCCTGGCGCACCGTGCCGGGGAAGAAGTGGTGGTTGTTGTGCCAGCCCTCGCCAAAGGTGATCAGCGCCAGCCACAGGTTGTTGCGGCTGTCGTCCTTCGTGTCGAACCGGCGCGACCCGTAGACGTGGGCCAGCGAGTTGATCGTGACCGTGGCGTGGAACAGCACCACGGTCGACACGACGAAGCCCCAGACCAGCATCTGCGGACCACTGGTGCCCAGCTGCGGCGCGGTGGATTCCAGCAGGACACCCACTCCGTACAGCGCGGCGGCGAGCAGCACCGGCACCAGCGTGTCGTAGCGGTCGAGCCAGCGCAGCTCGGGATACTTCGCCAGGTCCGGGATCCGCTCCCAGTGCGTGCGGAAGCCGCGCGGCGTCAGGAACCACAGCACGTGGCTGCGCCAGAATCCATGCACCGTCGGCGAATGGGGATCGAGCCCGGTCTCGGTGTGGCGGTGGTGGTTGCGGTGGTGCGCGGCCCACCACAGCGGCCCGCGCTGGACGCTGGACGCGCCGATCAGCGCGAACACGAACTGCATCACGCGCGAGGTGCGGAAGGTCCGGTGCGAGAAGTAGCGATGGTAGAAGCCGGTCAGCGCGAACATCCGCACCGCGTACAGCGACACCGCCACGGCGACGGCGATGGGTGAGACGCCGACCCAGAACACCGCAAGGCACGCCAGGTGCAGGCCAATGAAGGGCACGGCGCGCAGCCAGTCGATGCGGTCCGCATCGGGCCCCTCGCCGACTTCACCGCTGGTGTCGAACCAGCGACGGATGCGGGCAAGCACGCCGGTCGACTTCGCGACTGACGCGGCCGGCGGCGTGCCTGTTTCGAATCCAACGCCCAAGGAGGCGTCGGCGTCGGAGTCTTTCGGGGAGTTCGGCGGGGCTGCAGGCGAGTCCATGCCTGCACATACGGACCGGCCATTCATCCGGATGCAGGCCGATGCCTGCATCCCGGACATCGGCACTGCCCGCAGGCAGCGCCCCGCCTCAGATCGTCTGGATGCTGCCCTGCGCGACGACCGGGCCGCTCGGCGCGGCATGCGGCATGCCCGCTTCCGGCTCCAGCGTGATCGCCAGCGTCGAACCGACCGCCAGGTGCGCACGCATCGCGTCCGGCACGTCCACCGTGTGCGCCCGCTCGTTGGACACGAAGCCCAGCGAAAGCGGCGCGCCGCCTTCGGGGATCAGCCACAGCTCACCCACGCGGCCACCTGGATCGGCCGGCGACGGCACCGGGGTCATCGTGACGGCGCCTGCACCGGCGTCGACCGCCGCCAGCCAGCCGGTCTGGCCGTCGTCGCGCGTGAGCACGACGACCGGTTTCGGCTGTTCGGATGGCGGCTCGACCGGCTCCGGCGCGACCACGACGGGCGGTGCGACCGGGGCGGGCTCCGGCATCGGGCGCAACACCGCAACGACCGCCAGCACGGCCGCGGTCGCCAGGGCGGCGGCCGTGGCACCGCGCCAGAACGACACGCGCTGCGTCAGCGGCGCACGCGCGCCTTCAACCGCCAGCCATCCCAAGCGCGTGCGCAGGCGCGGCCACAGGTGCGCGGGCACCGGCACGGGGGCGATCTCGGCGATCAGCGCGGCGAAGCGCTGCTCCCATGCAGTGACCAGGCCGGCGAAGGCGGGTTCGGCCGCGATCCGCGCCTCGCTGCGCCGGCGCTCGTCCGCCGGCTGTACGCCCAGCACGTACTCGGCCGCCTGCAGGTCGTCGCCCGGCGGGTCCTGGTCGAACTGTTCGAAATCGCGCTCGTGCATGTTCATTGCTCCAGGCACGCACGCAGCTGCATCAGGCCGCGCCTGATCCAGCTCTTGACGGAACCGATCGGCGAGCCGATGCGGCGCGCCAGCTCTTCATACGTCGCGCCTTCGAAGAAGGCGGTACGGATCAGCGAGCGGCGGCGCGCTTCCAGTTGCTCCATGCAGTGCCCCAGGCGTGCGTTCTCGACGGCGGCCTCGGCTTCCGACACCGGCGAGGCGGTCGGGTCGGCCACGGTCTCGGCCAGTTCGATGGGCGCGGTCCGCGCGGCGGCCGGCGTGGCGCGCAGGCGGTCGATGGCCTTGTTGCGGGCGATCATGGCAAGCCACGTGATCGGGCTGGCGCGGCTGGCATCGAACTGCCCGGCCTTGCGCCAGACGGTCGCGTACACCTCCTGCAGCACGTCCTCGGCCTCGTCGCGGTCCGGCAGCACCCGTAGGCACACGCCGAACAGCTTGGCCGAGGTGGCGGTGTAGACCCGCTCGAACGCGCCGCGGTCGCCGCCGGCGACGGCGGCCAGCGCCTGCGCCAGGTCCGCGGTGGTGGTGCCCTGAACTGCCTGTGTCTCGCCCATTCCCGTCCTGGCCCCGGTTCCATTGCTGATCGCCGGCGAGTGTAGCCAAGACCGGCGCGTCGCGGTGGCCCGATGCGTCGTGCGGCGCGGCGTGCGCCCCAACAAGCCCGGTGGCAACTCGATGGACAGGTACGACACGCGCGAGTCCTTTACCTGGAGGTCAAGCGAGATACGCCAGGGCGCGATGGCCGGATTCATGCGTGCGGCAGCTGCGGGGTGGCCGCCGCGGCCGGTACGGAGCGCTTGAAGCGACGTGGTATCGGGGCTAACGTCGCTGCACCCACCGACCGGGCGACGCCTCTGCGTGTCGCCCGTTTACTTTTTACGGCCTTTGGAGTCATGCCATGCCTGCCGCCCCGTTGCCGTCCCTCGTGGTTTCGCGCCTGGATTTCGACCGCATCGAAGCACTGCTGGAGGCGCCCCTGCCCCCCGGCGTGGATACCGCCGGGCTGCGGGCCGAACTGGACCGCGCCGAGGTCCGTGAACCGGCCGACATGCCGCCGGACGTGATCACGATGAATTCCACGGCCCGCTTCAAGGACGAGGCCGATGGCACCGAGCATGAGATGACGCTGGTCTACCCGCGCGAGGCGGACGGCAGCGCCGGGCGTGTCTCGATCCTGGCACCGGTGGGCAGTGCACTGCTGGGCCTGCGCGTCGGCGACACCATCGAATGGCCGCTCCCCAGCGGCCGGAACGTGCGCCTGCGCGCGCTCTCGATCGCCTACCAGCCTGAAGCCGCCGGCGACCTGCACCGCTGAGCCACCGCCCCCGTCGCTAGAATCACGCGGCAACCGACCGGAATTCCCCGCACCCCATGACCGACCCCGTACGACCCGCCTTCCACGGCTTCGAGACCATCCCGCTGCGCGAGTACGCCGAGCGCGCCTACCTCGACTACTCGATGTACGTGGTGCTCGACCGCGCCCTGCCCTTCCTCGGCGACGGCCTCAAGCCCGTGCAGCGCCGCATCATCTACGCGATGAGCGAGCTGGGGCTCAACGCCACGGCCAAGCCCAAGAAGTCCGCGCGCACCATCGGCGACGTCATCGGCAAGTTCCACCCGCACGGGGACAGCGCCTGCTACGAGGCGATGGTGCTGATGGCGCAGCCGTTCTCGTACCGCTACCCGCTGGTCGAGGGCCAGGGCAACTTCGGCTCGTCGGATGACCCCAAGTCGTTCGCGGCGATGCGCTACACCGAGTCGCGCCTGACGCCGATCGCCGAGGTGCTGCTGGGCGAGCTGGCACACGGCACGGTCGACTGGGACCCCAACTTCGACGGCACGCTGGAAGAGCCGTCGTGGATGCCGGCGCGGCTGCCGCACCTGCTGCTCAACGGCACTACGGGCATCGCCGTCGGCATGGCGACCGACGTCCCGCCGCACAACCTTAACGAGGTCGTCAGCGCCTGCGTGCGGCTGCTGGAGGACCCGGACGCGACCACCCGCGACCTGTGCGAGCACGTGCTCGGTCCCGACTACCCGACCGCCGCTGAGATCATCACCCCGCGCGCCGACCTGCTGCAGATGTACGAGACCGGCCACGGCAGCGTCCGCGCCCGGGCCATCTATGAAAAAGACGGCACCAACATCGTCATCACCGCGCTGCCGCACCAGGCCTCGCCGGGCAAGGTGATCGAACAGATCGCCAGCCAGATGCGGGCCAAGAAGCTGCCGTGGCTGGAGGACATCCGCGACGAGTCCGACCACGCCAACCCGACCCGCATCGTGCTGGTGCCGCGCAGCAACCGCGTCGACATCGACCAGCTGATGGGCCACCTGTTCGCGACCACCGACCTGGAGAAGAGCTACCGGGTCAACTTCAACGTGATCGGGCTGGACGGCCGCCCGCAGGTGAAGGGGCTCAAGGCGTTCCTGGCCGAGTGGCTGACCTTCCGCAGCGACACCGTCACCCGGCGCCTGAAGCACCGGCTCGACAAGGTCGAGCGGCGCATGCACCTCCTGGAAGGCCTGCTGGTCGCCTTCCTCAACCTGGACGAGGTCATCCGCATCATCCGCAGCGAGGACGAGCCGCGTCCGGTGCTGCAGGCGCGCTTCAAGCTGTCCGACGAGCAGGTCGACTACATCCTCGAGACCCGCCTGCGCCAGTTGGCGCGGCTGGAGGAGATGAAGATCCGCGGCGAGCAGGACGAGCTGGCCACCGAGCGGGACCGCCTGGTCGCCACGCTCGGCAGCAAGGCCAAGCTCAAGAAGCTGATCAAGGACGAACTGCTGGCCGATGCCAAGAAGTTCGGCGACGCGCGCCGATCGCCGCTGGTCGCGCGCGGCGCGGCGCAGGCGCTGAGCGAAACCGAGCTGGTGCCGAGCGAACCGATGACCGTGGTGCTCAGCGAAAAGGGCTGGGTGCGCGCGGCCAAGGGCGGCGACGTCGATGCCGCCGGCCTCAGCTACCGCGATGGCGATGCGCTGCTGGCGTTCGCACGCGCGCGCAGCACGCAGCAGGTGGCGTTCCTGGATTCGACCGGCCGCGCCTACTCGACCCTGGTGCACGGCCTGCCCTCGGCGCGCGGCAATGGCGAACCGTTGACCGGCCGCTTCTCGCCGGCACCGGGCGCGTCGTTCCAGGCCGTCGCCAGTGGCGAGCCCGGCACCCGCTTCGTCCTGGCCAGCAGCCAC
Organism: Lysobacterales bacterium RIFOXYA1_FULL_69_10; assembly: GCA_001830245.1. Lineage (GTDB taxonomy): Bacteria > Pseudomonadota > Gammaproteobacteria > Xanthomonadales > Xanthomonadaceae > Lysobacter_C. Next base: position 107,322 of record MIDV01000028.1, read on the forward strand.
GGCTACGGCTTCGTGACCCGCTTCGAGAACCTGGTCGGCCGCAACAAGGCCGGCAAGGCGATGCTGTCGCTGACGCCGAACGCCAAGGTCGTGCAGCCCGCCCCCGTCGCCGACGTCGACACCGACCGCGTGGTGGTTGCGACCAGCGCCGGCCACCTGCTGGCCTTCCCGGTGGCGGAGCTGCCGGAACTCGACAAGGGCAAGGGCAACAAGCTGATCGACATCCCCAAGGCCAAGCTCGGCACCGAGCGCGTGGTGGCCGTGGCCGTGGTGTCGCCGGGCGCAACCCTGTCGGTGAAGTCGGGCGCGCGGACAATGACCCTGTCGTGGAAGGACCTGGATGCCTATGTCGGCAGCCGCGCGACGCGCGGCGGGCTGTTGCCGAGGGGATGGCAGAAGGTGGAAGGGCTTGGTGTCGAATGAGAAGCGCGTGGCTTCGCGCGCGGCGGCGCGTTGGACATACTCCGCAAGCGGAGTGCTTCCCTGCGCGGCAGAAAGTGGAGGGCCTGACCGTCGAATGACGGCAGGAGACTTCGCGAAGCTTCGCACCTACACGGGAATGCCCAATTCGCGGGACTACAAGCAGGAGGCCGAGACCACGCCATGCACCCTGACTTCTGGCTCCAGCGCTGGTCCGAGAACCGCATCGGCTTCCACCAGGACGCCCCTACCCCGCTGCTGATGGAACATTGGCCGGGGCTCGGGCTGCCCGGCGGCGCCCGTATCTTCGTTCCGTTGGCCGGGAAGTCGCTGGACATGCTCTGGCTGGCGGCGCAGGGGTACCAGGTGCTGGGCGTGGAGTTGTCGCGCCAGGCCGTCGAGGCGTTCTTCGACGAGCACGGCTTAAAGCCCGAACGTCGCGAGTCGCGCTATGGGATGCATTACACGGCGGGTCCGATCGAACTCATCCAGGGCGATGCATTCGACCTGGACGTGGAGGCATTGGCCGGATGCGAAGGCGTGTTCGACCGGGCGGCACTGATCGCCCTGCCGCCCGACCTGCGGCGCCGCTATGTCCGCGACTTGTACGCACGGCTGCCGTCGGGTTGTCGCGGCCTGCTGGTCACGCTGGAGTACCCGCCACACGAGAAAGCCGGCCCGCCGTTTCCCGTCGACGGGGACGAGGTACGTGAGCTGTACGGCCGAGACTGGACCGTCGAGGTGCTGGAACGCCGCGACATCCTGGCCACGCAGCCGGGGTTCCTGGCGGACGGCGTCAACTCGCTCGAGACCGTGGCCTACCGCCTGCAGCGCCGCTGAGCGTGACGCATTTGTAGGAGCGGCTTCAGCCGCGATTACCCACGACATCCCTCGGTAGGAGCGACGTAAGTCGCAACCGAAACACGCTTGCGTCGCACCGTGGTGCAGGTCGCGACTTATGTCGCTCCTACAACGATTCCAAGGCTGCGCGGTCGCGGCTGAAGCCGCTCCTACAGGGTGCAGATACGATGGGCCGTGCGGCTCGCCTCAATGCGGCGCTTCCACCTTGTCACCGCCACGCATCTTCTTGACGGCCGTGACCACGGCGACCACCAGTGCGCCCACGACGATTCCGACCACCGCGTTGGCCAGGGCAGCAAGCAACGTGCCGGCGATGCCCTGGGGCACGATGTCCTCCACCCAATGCGCCAGCGCGGGGATGGCATGCACGAGGATGCCGCCGCCCACCAGGAACATCGCCGCGGTGCCGGCGACCGACAGGAACTTCATCAACCACGGCGCCGTGTAGAGCATGCCGCGGCCGAGCGCCGCGGTCGCCCCGCCCTTCTCGGCCAGGTGCATGCCGGCGTCGTCGAGCTTCACGATGCCCGCCACCAGGCCGTACACGCCCACCGTCATGCCCAGCGCGATTAGCACCAGCACCAGCGCCTGCTGGGTGAACGGCTGCGCCTCCACCACGCCCAGCGACAGCACGATGATCTCCGCCGACAGGATGAAGTCGGTGCGGATGGCGCCCTTGATCTTGTCCTTCTCGAACGCGACCAGATCGACCTTCTCGTCGGCGACCGCCTTGACGAGATCGTCGTGGTGCCTGGCATCCTCCTCGCGCGAGTGCAGGAAGCGATGCACCAGCTTCTCCGCGCCCTCGTACACCAGGTACGTGCCGCCGATCATCATCAGCGGCGTGATGAGTACTGGGAGCCACGCACTGATCGCCAACGCGGCGGGCACCAGGATCGCCTTGTTCTTGAACGAGCCCTTGGCGACCGCCCACACCACCGGCAGCTCCCGCGCCGCCTTGACCCCGGTGACCTGCTGCGCGTTGAGCGCCAGGTCGTCGCCCAGCACGCCGGCGGTCTTCTTGGTGGCCAGCTTGGTCAGGATCGCGACGTCGTCCATCACGGTGGCGATGTCGTCGAGCAGGGTCAACAGGCTGGCACCGGCCATGGGCGTTCCGTCAGCAGAAGAAGGGGCGCGCATTGTCACCCAAGCGGTGTGCACGGGCGTAGACAGCGGGATCGCCGGCGGGTGGAGGCCTTGTAGGAGCGACGTGAGTCGCGACCGGATTGCCCGGTGCAGCGCGGGTCGCGACTCACGTCGCTCCTCCAGGGGGCTTCGTGGCCGAGGGTCGTAGCCCGGGTAAGGCCCAGGGCCGCACCCGGGGTGGCACATCCACCAAGGGACCCGGATGCGCTTCGCTTATCCGGGCTACGGTTTAGGCCAACGCAGCCTGGTGGACACCTGCCACGGCGCGGCCCGAGGGATCGGCGGCGTTGGCGAACGCCGCGTCCCATGCGATCGCCGCCGGCGACGAGCACGCGATCGACTTGCCGCCCGGCACCGTCTGCGCGCAGGCCTCGCCGGGGAAGCTGCGTTCGAAGATGCGACGGTAGAAGTACGCCTCCTTCGTCTGCGGCGTGTTGACCGGGAACCGGCTGGCCGCGGCGGCGAACTCGCGGTCGCTGACGTGTTCGGCCGCGTGCGCCTTCAGCCCGTCGATCCAGCCATAGCCGACGCCGTCGCTGAACTGCTCCTTCTGCCGCCAAAGGATCGAGTCGGGCAGGTAGCCTTCGAACGCCTCGCGCAACACCGCCTTCTCGATGCGCCGCCGGCCTGCCGCGTCCACGCCGGCCATCTTGGCCTGTGCGTCCATGCGCATCGCCACGTCCAGGAACTCCACGTCCAGGAACGGCACGCGCGGCTCCACCCCCCAGGCCATCATCGACTTGTTGGCGCGCAGGCAGTCGTAGAAGTGCAGCGCGTCGAGCTTGCGCACCAGCTCGTCATGGAACTCGCGGGCGTTGGGTGCCTTGTGGAAGTACAGGTAGCCGCCGAAGATCTCGTCGGAGCCCTCGCCCGACAGCACCATCTTCACGCCCATCGCCTTGATCCGCCGCGCCAGCAGGAACATCGGCGTGGACGCGCGGATAGTGGTCACGTCGTAGGTTTCGATGTGGCGGATGACGTCGGGCAGCGCGTCGACGCCCTCCTCGAAGGTGTAGGTGAAGCCGTGGTGCACCGTGCCCAGCGCCTCGGCGGCGACCTCGGCCGCGGCCAGGTCGGGCGAGCCCTCCAGCCCGATGGCGAAGGAGTGCAGCCGCGGCCACCACGCCTCGGAGTTGTCGTTGTCCTCGATGCGACGCCGGGCATAGCGCGCGGCCACGGCCGCCACCAGCGACGAGTCCAGACCGCCCGACAGCAGCACGCCGTACGGCACGTCGCTCATCATCTGCCGGTGCACCGCGCGCTCGAAGGCCGCGCGCAGGTCGGCCGGCGTGACGGTCACGCCCTGCACCGCGTCGTACTCGCGCCAGTCGCGCGTGTACCAGCGCCGAAGTTCGCCCGTCGCGCTGTCGAACACGTGGCCGGGTGGGAACGGCGCGACGTCGCCGCAGGTGCCGACGAGCGCCTTCATCTCGGACGCCACCCACAGCCGCCCGCTGCCGTCGTGGCCCCAGTACAGCGGAACCACGCCCATGGGATCGCGCGCGATGAGGTAGCGGCCGCGGGCGCGATCCCACAACGCGAAGGCGAAGATGCCGTTGAGCCGGTCCAGCCACTCGGCCGGGTCGCCGTCGCGGTGCTGGGCGTAGAGCGCGTTGATCACCTCGCAGTCCGAGCCGGTCTGGAATTCGTACGGCGTCGAAAGGCCCTGCTCCAGCTCGCGGTGGTTGTAGATCTCGCCGTTGACCGCCAGCACCAGCGCGCCATCGCTGGAGCGCAGCGGCTGCGACCCGCCTGCCGGGTCGACGATCGCCAGGCGCTCGTGGACGAGGATCGCGCCGTCGTCGGCATGCACGCCGCTCCAGTCCGGGCCACGGTGGCGCTGGCGTTGCGAGAGTTCCAGCGCGTGCCGGCGCAGGCGTGGCAGGTCGTCGCCGGGTTGCAGGTCGAACAGGCCGAGGATCGAGCACATGGGACGGGTCCTTGAGTGGATGCGGAGATCGGATGGGAGGCGGGACGGTCGACCAACAAAAAGGCCCGCACTTCGCAGTGCAGGCCTGGGAGAGCGATGAGCGTGGAGCGTGTGCTAATCGCCGGCCTGCGGGAGGCGGGCGTTGTTATTGAGGTTGTTGTTGGACGCGGCCTGGCGCGAGCGGCCACGCGCGGCCATCGCGCCGGGGGCGGCGGCGTGGCGTGTGCGGCGGGCGCGGGCTGCGGGCATGGCTGGATCCTGTGGCAACGGGGGCCGCGCTTGCAAGCGGGCGGTTGCATGGGTGAACGTGCCATGCGGCCGGCACCGGCCATGGCGCGGCATCACCAGGGGGAGCAGTCGGATGACACGTTGGATCAGGCGCGGTGCGCTGGCGCTTCTCGGGTTCGTCCTGCTGGCATCGCTTTCGGGTTGGCTGGCCCTGCGCGAGAGCCTGCCGCGGCTCGACGGTGAGCAGCCCGTCGCCGGACTTGCGGGTGCCGCCACCGTGCAACGCGATGCGCTCGGCGTGGTCACCATCGACGCCGGCAACCGGGTCGACGCCATGCGGGCGCTGGGCTGGGTCCACGCGCAGGAGCGCTATTTCGAGATGGACCTGCTGCGTCGGACCGCGGCGGGCGAGCTGGCGGCGTTGTTCGGCCCGCGCGCGGTCGACCACGACCGCGGCACGCGCGTGCATAGGATGCGCGCGCGGGTGGACGCACGCCTCGACGCGATGCTTGTCCTACACCGCGCCGAGGCCGAGGCGTATGCCGCCGGCGTCAATGCCGGGTTGGCGAGCCTTGATGCGCGGCCGTGGCCGTACCTGTTGCTGCGCCAGGCACCCGAGCCGTGGCAGCTGGCGGACTCCGCGCTGGTCGGCTACGCCATGTATTTCGACCTGCAGGACGCCGGCAACGCGCGCGAACTGGGGCTGTTGCGTGTTCGTCCCCATCTGCCGCCGGCGCTCTACACGCTGCTCACCCACGACGGCAGCGAGTGGGATGCCCCCGTGCAGGGCGAGGCGCGCGGCCCCGCAGCGCTCCCGGGGCCGGCCGAGGTCGACCTGCGCGCACTGGCCTCGCCGGACGCGCCGCGTACCGCCACCGCCGAGCCGCCCTTCGCGCGCGGCAGCAACAACTTCGCGGTGTCCGGCGCGCTGACCGACCACGGCGGCGCACTGGTCGCCGATGACATGCACCTGGCCCTGCGCGCACCCAACATCTGGTTCCGCGTGCGCCTGCGCTATCCGGACCCGGCCGCACCCGGCGGGCGGGTCGACATCACCGGCTTCAGCCTGCCCGGCCTGCCCGGTGTTGTGGTCGGCAGCAACGGGCATGTCGCATGGGGCTTCACCAACAGCTACGGCGACTGGGCGGACTGGCGGCGCGAGACGGGCTGCGCCGCCGACTGCGCGGCCG
>MIDV01000029.1 GCA_001830245.1 Lysobacterales bacterium RIFOXYA1_FULL_69_10
AAGCTGATCTTCGACTTACTCGACAGTGAAGTCGAAACGTTCCGCGACAACCTTCTGGGTGAAACGCTCGGCTGGGTCGGTGGGGTGGCGCTGGTGCTGCTGACACTCTGGATCCTGTGGCAGGGTTTCCAGATCATGACGGGCCGGTCGCGCGACTCGCTGATGGTGCTGGTGGTGGGGTCGCTGCGTTCGGTGCTGATCGTGTCGGCGGCCACGGCGATGTCGTTTGGCAGTTCCGACCTCTACAGGACTTTTACCGACGGCATGCCGCGCGAGATCACGTACGTCGTGACCGGCAGCGAGGATGCCCCGGCGGACCTCATCGACAAGAGCCTCGACAAGATGCAGTTCGCGCTGGTCGGCATCGATGCCCTGGCGGCCATGGACCAGCAGGGACTCAAGGAAGACAAGGACCGGGCCCTGTGGATGACGGGTATCGGCGTCGCCGGGCCGTCCGTGGTCGGAGGGGCGCTGCTGCTGCTCTACAAGATCGCGCTCGCGCTGTTCGTGGGCCTGGGGCCGCTCTTCATCCTCAGCCTCTTGTTTGAACAGACGAAGTCACTATTCAGCCGATGGCTGTACTACGGCATCGGAACGATGTTCTCCCTCGGGGTGCTCAGTTTCATGGTGGCCGTGGCGATGAAGATGGTTCTGGCCGTGGCAACCGCGTTTGCCGCCCAGTACCTGGTCGCGCTGAGCATGGATGCGGGAGGAAGCACGGCCGGTGTCAGCAGCATGGCGATGCAGCAGGGTGGGTTGGGGCTGATCCTCACGGTGCTGCTGGTGATGACGCCACCGATGGCCGCGGCCTTCTTTGGCGGCACCATGGGGCATTTCAGCGGCTATTCGCAGTTCGGTGGCGGCGCGGCAGGTGGCAACACGCAGAGCTTCAACGCCGCGGGTCGTCCGACCGGGCAGGTGCCGCAGGCGGCTGGCGCGCAGCCCGCCGCGAGGGACGCGGCCGAGGGACGGTTGCCGGACATACCGGTCCCGCAGCTGCAGGCGGCCGGCCGTCTATCGCAGCAGGCTCCGGTCGAGGATGCGGTCAAGACCGCGGGAGGTTTCAGTGGCACTCGATAGTCACGCGGGGCGCGGGGCTCGGCATGCAGTGATGAAAGGGGTCGGCCTGGCGCTGCTGCTGGCGCCCGCGCTCGCAGGGAACGCGCAGGAAAGGCCGCAGGCCGCCTCGGGCCAGGGCGCGTACATGCCGGTGGGCCGGATGAACGACCCGTTCGTGTTCTGCAGCGAGGGCATGCCGATGCACGGCTGGGTGGCGGTAAATCCCGTCTCCGGCACATGGACGCCGATCAGCCAGTACGTGAACTACCAGTGGATCCCGACCTACGTCGCCATCTGCCCGCGCGCGATGGGGCAGGGCATGTGGCAGGGGCCCGGCACCGGATCCACGGTGCCGTTCGTGCATTGAGACGCGTCGCTGCCGACCCGGCCCCCGGGGCCGCTGGCGCGCGACCGGGCGGGTGTGGGTAGAATCGCCGCCTGACTCCCCAACCCGGGTGGCCCGCGGAAGCGCCGGCCGAGCGTGCGACATGAGCACTACCATCGCCCCCTGCTGAACCGCCCGAGGCTGCTTGGACACAGGCGCCCTCGCGGCGCTTTTTTGTTGCGCGCCGATCCCCTGCGCTGCATGCCCCCAGAGATCGCGGCACGAGCCGCCCCCAAGATTCGAACGCCCACATGATCACGATCACGCTTCCCGACGGCAGCCGCCGCGAATTCGAACAGTCCGTGTCCGTCATGGACGTGGCCCAGTCCATCGGCGCCGGACTGGCCAAGGCCACCGTGGCCGGCGAGGTGGACGGCCGCCTGGTGGACGCCAGCGACGTCATCGACCGCGACGCCACGCTGCGGATCATCACCCCCAAGGACGCCGAGGGCGTGGAGATCATCCGCCACTCCTGCGCCCACCTGGTCGGGCACGCGGTGAAGCAGCTCTACCCGGACGCCAAGATGGTCATCGGCCCGGTGATCGAGGACGGCTTCTACTACGACATCTGGAACGCGCGGCCGTTCACGCCCGAAGACATGGCGGCGATCGAGCAGCGCATGGCCGAGCTGATCGAAACCGAGTACGACGTCATCAAGAAGGTGACGCCGCGCGAGGAGGTCATCGCCACGTTCAAGTCGCGCGGGGAGGACTACAAGCTGCGGCTGGTCGAGGACATGCCCGACGAGCAGGCGATGGGGCTGTACCACCACCAGGAATACGTGGACATGTGCCGCGGCCCGCACGTGCCGAACACGCGCTTCCTCAAGGCCTTCAAGCTGACGCGCATCTCCGGCGCCTACTGGCGCGGCGACTCCAAGAACGAGCAGTTGCAGCGTGTCTACGGCACCGCGTGGGCCGACGCCAAGCAGCTCAAGGCCTACATCCAGCGGATGGAGGAGGCCGAGAAGCGCGACCACCGCAAGATCGCCAAGCAGCAGGAGCTGTTCCACCTGCAGGAAGAAGCCCCGGGCCTGATCTTCTGGCACCCCAAGG
>MIDV01000030.1:0-5157 GCA_001830245.1 Lysobacterales bacterium RIFOXYA1_FULL_69_10
CGGTCGAGGCCGCCAAGCCGGGCGAATAGGTACGCGCCGCGCATCCACGCCGGTCGGCTTCGCCTGTCCAAGCCGTCCGGCTCGATCCCCTACACATCCTCCGGGTCATCCACCGGCGCATCTGGCCGCTCCCATGGGTGACGGTGGTGGTGGAACACCATCAGGAACGCTGCCGCCGTCCACGCCCAGGCAGCGGTCCATCCGGCAAGGATGTCCGACGGGAAGTGCACGCCGAGGTACACGCGCGATGCGCCCACCAGCACCGCGAAGCCACCGGCGACCGCGAGCACCGGCCAGCGCCAGCTCGTACGCCACGACAGCAGGATCGCCACCGCCGCCAGCGTCATCGAGCCCATCGCATGGCCGGACGGGAAGCTGTAGGTCTCCTCGGGCAGCAGCGACGTCCACAGGTCCGGACGCTCGCGCGCGTACAGCTGCTTGGTCGCCATGTTCAGCAGCGCCGAGCCGCCCAGCGCGAGTCCGGCGAACAGGCCCTCGCGCATCCGCCCCTTCCACGCCAGCACCAGCACCAGCAGGACGTCGAACGGCACCACGAACCATTCGTAGCCCAGGTGGGTGACGATCGAAAAGAAGCGGTTGGCGTCGGGCGCGGCCATGGCATGCGCCGCGCGCAGCAGGGGTTCGTCGAAGCCGAACGCGTCGCCATCGGCCACCTCGTCCGCCAGTTCGGCGAACCCCCACAGCGGCAGAAGCAGCGCAACGAAGACCAGCAGCAGCCGGCGCCAGTAGCGGCGCAGGAAGTTCAGGCCGAAGCGGCCTTCGACCAGGAACGTCCAGAGCTTGAGGTGGAAGGCCCGGCGGACCGGGCCCTCGGGGCTGTGGTCAGCCGGTGCCCCGGGCGGCGTACTTTCGTTCGACATAGTCATCGATCAGCGCAACGAACTCGCTGGCGATGTTCTCACCCCGCAGGGTGACGGTCTTTTCACCGTCCTCGAACACCGGCGCCGACGGTGCCTCTCCAGTACCCGGCAGCGAGATGCCGATATTGGCGTGCCGGGACTCACCGGGGCCGTTGACCACGCAGCCCATCACCGCGAGCGTCAGGTTCTCCGCGCCGGGATGGCTGACCTTCCATTCCGGCATCTTCGCGCGCACGTGCGACTGCACCCGCTGCGCGAGTTCCTGGAAGAAGGTGCTGGTGGTGCGGCCACAGCCCGGGCAGGCCGTCACCATCGGCGTGAACGCGCGCAGGCCCATCGTCTGCAACAGCTCCTGCGCGACGATGACCTCGTGCGTGCGCGACTGACCGGGTTCGGGCGTGAGCGAAATACGGATCGTGTCGCCGATGCCTTCCTGCAGCAGCACGCCCAGCGCCGCGCAGGACGCCACGATGCCCTTGCTGCCGATGCCCGCCTCGGTCAGGCCCAGGTGCAGCGCATAGTCGCCGCGTGTGGCCAGCTCCCGGTACACCGCGATCAGCTCCTGGACGCCGCTGACCTTGGCGCTGAGCACGATGCGGTCGGCCGGCAGGCCGAGTTCCACCGCGCGGTCGGCAGAGTCGAGGGCGGACCGGATCAACGCCTCGCGCAGCACACGGCCGGCATCCCATGGCTCGGCGCGCGCGTGGTTCTCATCCATCAGCTGGGCCGCCAGCACCTGGTCGAGCGAGCCCCAGTTGGCGCCGATGCGCACCGGCTTGCCGTGGCGGATCGCCAGTTCGATCAGCGTGGCGAACTGGCTGTCCTTCTTCTTGCCGAAGCCGACGTTGCCCGGGTTGATGCGGTACTTCGCCAGCACCTCGGCACAGGCCGGTTCGGCCGTCAGCAACTGGTGGCCGTTGTAGTGGAAGTCGCCGATCAGCGGCACCGACACGCCCATCATCGCCAGCCGGTCGGCGATGCGCGGCACCGCCGCGGCGGCTTCGGCGGTATTGACGGTGATGCGCACCATTTCCGAGCCCGCGCGCCACAGGTCGGCCACCTGCTGGGCCGTGCCCGCGATGTCGGCCGTGTCGGTGTTGGTCATCGACTGCACGACCACCGGCGCGCCGCCACCCACGCGCACGCCGCCGATCTCCACGCCCCGCGTCACGCGGCGTGGCTGAGGGCCGTAGGGCGGGGTCGAACAGGGCGGCGGGGCGTCGAAATTCATCCGCGCATTGTACCGCCGCGCCCTGCGGCTCCTGCAGGCGTGGCTTCAGCAAACGCCACTGCCCACGAGACGTGACCCGCCGGTGCGCCGTGGGGTACGGTATCCGGCCGCCGGCCCCCCTCCCCGATGACCCACGACGACCCGAACGCCGTCCTGACCCCCAGCCAGCTCAACACGCTGGCGCGCGACCTGCTGGAGGGCAGTTTCCCGGCGGTGTGGGTGGAGGCCGAGCTGGGCAACGTGGCGCGTCCCGCCTCCGGCCACCTGTACCTGACCCTGAAGGACGCGCGCGCCCAGGTGCGCGCGGCCATGTTCAAGCCCAAGAGCACGTGGCTGAAGTTCCAGCCGCGCGAAGGCATGCGGGTGCTCGTGCGCGGCCGGCTCACGCTGTACGAGGCGCGCGGCGAGTACCAGATGGTGCTCGACCACATGGAGGAGGCCGGCGAGGGCGCGTTGCGCCGGGCATTCGAGGAAATGAAGGCCCGGCTGGCGGCGGAAGGCCTGTTCGACGACGACCGCAAGCGCCCCCTGCCCTTGCATGCGCGCCGGATAGCGGTGATCACCTCGCCGACGGGTGCCGCGGTTCGCGATGTCCTGAGCGTGGTGGCACGCCGCTTCCCGCTGGTGGAGGTCGACGTGTTGCCGGTGCCGGTCCAGGGCGAAACCGCGGCAGCGCAGATCCGCGACATGCTGCTGCGGGCCGATGCCTGTAAGCGGTACGACGTCATCGTGCTGGCACGCGGCGGCGGCTCCCTGGAAGACCTCTGGGCCTTCAACGACGAGGCACTCGCGCGCGCCGTCGCCGGCTGCGGCGTACCGGTGGTGTCGGCCGTGGGCCACGAGACGGACTTCTCGCTGACGGATTTCGCCGCAGACCTGCGCGCGCCGACGCCATCGGTGGCCGCCGAGCTGCTGGTGCCCAGCCGGGATGACCTGCTCGCGCGGCTGCGTGTCCTGCACGGCCGCATGCGCACCCTGCAGGCACACCGGCTGCAGCGCGCGATCCAGGCCGCCGACCGCGCCGCGTTGCGGCTCAACGCGCTGCGTCCACAGGCCCGCCTGCAACTGCTGGCGCGGCGACAGGACGAGGCGCTGCGCCGCCTGCATGCGGCGTGGCGGAACCGCGCCGAGCGCGAGCGGTCCCGCCTGCGCCATGCCGATGCGGTCCTGCGCGCGGCCCACCCGCGTCGGCGCCTGGTGCAACTGCGTGAGCGCCTTGCCTCGCTCGCACCCCGGCCGCAGGCCTGCATCGCGCGGCGCCTGGGTCACGAGGTGCTGCGGCTGCGCGCGGTGGCACGCTCGCTGGAGGCAGTCAGCCCCTTGGCGACCGTCGCGCGTGGGTACTCAATCGTCCGCCACGGGTCCGGCCGGGTCGTGCGCAGCGTGCTCGACACGGCACCGGGTGATGCGCTCGAGGCACGGGTGACGGACGGCTGGTTGCAGGTGCGTGTCGAGGGCTCGCGGCCGTCCTGAGTGCACAAGAACGCGCCTTCGGCCGAGATCGACTCTCCAGTCGGTTGTAGGAGCGGCTTCAGCCGCGATCGACTCTCTGCCCCCCTGCGGAAGCAGGCCAAGCGACGTTGACCTCAACGCTCTGACTGTCCGACCGTCCGCGCACGCGGCACGGGACTGCGCTGAACCCCTACTTGCATTGCTCCGGCAGGCGTCGATCGCGGCTGAAGCCGCTCCTACAGAAGGCTCCCGTCGAGTGCGCACGCATGCGTCACCGTCTGCACGTGACCCTGCGTTAACCCGCCTTGCGCCAGCCTGCCGCATACCGGAGGACGCCGATGCCCACGCTCAAGAAGACCTATCCCTACTACCTCGCCAACCGACCGGTCGCCGCCAACACCGACCTGGACGTGCGCGACAAGTACAGCGGCAAGCGCGTCACGCGCGTGGCGATGGCCGATGGCGTGGCGGTGCGCAAGGCGATCGTCGCCGCGCACAAGGCACGAGGCGCGATGGCGGCCTTCCCGCCGCATGCCCGGCGCGACGTCCTGGAGCACTGCGTCACGCGTTTCGAAGCGCGACAGGAAGAGTTGGCGGTGGCGCTGTGCATCGAAGCGGGCAAGCCGATCCGCGACGCGCGCGGCGAAGTCACCCGGCTGATCGACACGTTCCGCATCGCCGCCGGCGAGGCCACGCGCATCGGCGGCGAGGTGCTGGAACTGGGGATCAGCGCGCGCACCGACGGCTACCGCGGGATGACGCGGCGCGTGCCGATCGGCGTGTGCAGCTTCATCACCCCGTTCAACTTCCCGCTCAACCTGGTGGCGCACAAGGTCGCGCCGGCGATCGCCGCCGGTTGTCCGTTCGTGCTCAAACCGGCGGCCAAGACACCGGTGGGTGCGCTCATCATCGCCGAGGTGCTCGCGGAGACGAACCTGCCCAAGGGCGCGTTCTCGGTGATGCCCTGCTCCAACGAGGACGCGGCGCAACTGGTCGAGGACGAACGCGTCGCGCTGCTGAGTTTCACCGGCGGCCTGGTCGGCTGGGACCTGAAAGCGCGCGCCGGCCGCAAGAAGGTGACGCTGGAGCTGGGCGGCAACGCCGCCTGCATTGTGGATGCCGACCCCGGCGCGCCACTGGACCACGTGGTCGAACGGCTGGTGTTCGGCGGCTACTACCAGAGCGGCCAGAGCTGCATCAGCGTGCAACGCATCTACTCGCATGCCGACATCCACGACAAGCTGCGCCGCAAGCTGAAGGCCGCGGTGGCGAAGCTGCGCATGGGCGACCCGCGCGAGGAGTCGACCTTCATCGGCCCGATGATCGACGAGGACGCCGCCCGTCGCGTGGAGCGCTGGATCGCCGACGCGCGCAAGGCCGGCGCAAAGGTGCTGGTGGGTGGCCCGCGCGACGGCAACATGCTTCCGGCCGCGTTGCTGGAAAAGGTGCCGCGCAATGCCGACCTCTACCGCAAGGAGGCCTTTGGCCCGGTGGCGCTGATCGAGCCGTTCGATGACTTCGACGCGGCCATCGACGTCGTCAACGACAGCGACTTCGGCCTGCAGGCAGGCGTGTTCACCGGGCGACTCGACC
>MIDV01000030.1:5525-17045 GCA_001830245.1 Lysobacterales bacterium RIFOXYA1_FULL_69_10
CTGGATCGCGCGTACGACTGCCACCGACTCGGGCCGGCTGTCGCCCGTGAGTCCCGCAACAAAGCTCTGGTCGATCTTCAGGCACTCGATCGGGAACCGGTGCAGGTACGACAGCGCGGAATAGCCCGTACCGAAGTCATCGAGTTGCGCCATGATCCCGTGCCCGCGCAATTGCTGGAGCGTTCGCAGGGCGCGAGGTACGTCGTCCAGCAGAGCGACCTCGGTGATCTCGATGCGCAGCCGCTGCGGGTCCGCGCCACTGTCGTCCACCAGCCGCAGCAGGCGGTCGGCGAAGTCGCTGGCGCGGAAATGGCGCGGCGACACGTTCATGGAGATGTAGCCGGGGCCGCCCCTCGCAAGCTGCTCGGCGACCTGCCGGTACATGATCCAGTCGACTTCCTCGATCAGCCCGCTGTGCTCGCCCACGCCGATGAACGCGCTGGGGAGCAGCAGGCCGCGGCGCTCGTGGCGCCAACGCAGCAACGCCTCATGGCCGATCACCTGGCGGTCCGCCAGCCGCACGATGGGCTGGTAGAACGCCACGAAACCCTCGCCGTTGATCGCGCGGCGCAGGTCGGCCTCCAGGTCGAGGATCTGCCCCGCCTGCTCGCGCATGTCCTCGTCGAACACGGCCCAGCGGTCGCGGCCGGACGCCTTGGCGCGGTACATCGCCGCGTCGGCGTCGCGCAGCAGTTCCGCGCCGGTCTCGTAGCGCGGTTGCCACAGCGCGATGCCCAAACTGGCCGACGGGAACACTTCGCGACCGCCGATCCAGCACGGCTGGCCGAGCGCGGTCAGGATGCGCTGCGCGAGTTCCTGGGCCGCATCCAGGCCATCGATCTCCTGCACCAGCACCGCGAACTCGTCGCCGCCCAGGCGTGCCACCGAGTCGCCGCCGCGAACGGCCGAAACGATGCGCCGGCCGGCCTCCACCAGCAGTTCGTCGCCCGCCGAATGCCCGACGCTGTCGTTGACCAGCTTGAAGCGGTCCAGGTCGAGGAACAGCACGGCGAAATGGCGTGAGGGATCGCGCCGCGCACGCGCGATGGCATCGGCCAGCCGGTCCAGCAGCTGTGCGCGGTTGGGCAGCCCGGTCAGTGCGTCATGGCGCGCCTGGTGGGTCAACCGCTCCTCGGCCCGCGTGCGCTCACCGATCTGCTCCATCAACTCGCTGTTGGCGCGTGCGAGCTCGTGGGTACGCGCCTGCACGCGCTGCTCGAGCTCGGCATGCGCGGCCACCAGCCGGTCCTGCGCCTGCTTGCGCGCCAGCCCGCTGCTGATGTGGTGGGCAACGAACGTCAGCAGCTCCTGGTCGCGCGGGGTGAAAACCACGTCCGGCGAATAGCTCTGCACCGCGATGACGCCGACCACGTCGTCGCCGCGCATCAGCGGCACGCCCAGCCAGAAGTGGGCCAGCGTGCCGTGGCTGCGCGCGGCGCCGCGCGCCTGCAACAGATCGACCTGGGTGCGGTCGGCGAGCAGCGGCAAGCCGTTGCGCAGTACGTATTCGGTGAGGCCGGCCGACAGCCGGCGGGTCTCGCGGCGCGGGTCGCGCTCGTCGATGGAGTACGGGAACTCCAGCCATTCGCCGTCTTCCGACACCAGTGCGATGTAGAAATTGCGGGCGTACAGCAGCTCGCCCACCACCTCGTGCACCTTGGCGTAGAACTGCTCAAGCGTTTCGGAGGTCATCGACAGCTCGGCGATGCGGAACAACGCGCGCTGCAACTGCTCCGCACGGTGGCGCTCGATGATCTCGGCCTGCAGGTGACGGTTGCTCTGCTGCAGCGCCTGGGTCCGCTCCTCGACCCGGCGCTCGAGTTCCTCGCGGGCCTGGTGGCGGTCCAGCGCGGTCAGGATGTGCTGGGCGACGAAGGACAGCAGTGCGCGCTCCTCCTCGCCGTAGGTTTCCTCGCGGTCGTAGCTCTGCACGACGATCGCGCCGCAGACGCGGTCGTCGCGGCGCATCGGCACGCCCAGCCAGTCGCGGCTGTCCGGGCCATGGCGCTCGTCGAAATCCACCCCGAGCTGCTTGCGGACCTCGCCTGAAGAGCCCTGCACCGGTTCGCCGTGGTGCAGCAGCGCCATCGTCAGGCTGTTGGGCGACTCCGACGCGCTGATCTCCTGGGTGGGGTCGGCGACAAAGGTGTCGATGCGGTCGGCGAAATACAGGAAACGGAACGCGTCGCTGGCATCGTCGTACAGCACGATGTAGAAGTTTTCCGCGTACATCAGCCCGCCGACGACGGCATGGATGCGGCGCAGCATCTCGGACATTTCCAGGTCCGAGCCCGACAGGTCGGCGATCTCGTACAGCGCCTGCTGCAGGCGCTCGGACTTCTCCAGCTGCTCGGCGCGCGCATGTGCCCGGGCGGTGGCGATGTATGACTCGACGACGCGCTGGGCCATGCTCGACCAGGCGTCCAGCGACTGCTCGGCCAACGGTTCCGACAGCAGCGCGGCGATAACGACGGGCGTGCCGTCCCGGGTGGTCCATGCCAGACCGAAGCGATGGGGATCGGGCTGGCCCCCGACCACGCCACCGATAAGCGCATCCGCGGTATCACGCAGGGACACCTGCACGTCGCCGCAGTCGGACGCGACCATCCCGCCGTTGGCCTCTTTCCAGCGCACCGAGACGCTCGAACCCGTGGGCAGGGCGCGCTGCAGGACGCTGGCCAGCGGATCCATGAACGGCACCCGTTCCCGGATGGAATCCTGCATCCGCGAATCCGTGGTCTGGTCCAAAGCCGCTGGTCCTCCTCGCCGGCACGCGCCTGGCGCGCCATCCCCTGTTCATCCCTCCGACCCCGTCCCGGCCGGCCGCGCGTTGGACATTCAATGCCCATTGTCCCCGCGCCCATGACGCAGGCCCCTGCGCCACACCCGGCACCATGCACCACCCGCTTCCCGGCGGCAACGTCCATCCGTACCCTTGGGCCGATGGACTCCGCCCCCGACCCTGCCGCCGTCCCCGCCCCGGAGCCGGCCGACGAGGTGCTGATGCACGCCTGGGTGGGGGGCGACGTACAGGCGTTCGAGCAGCTCTACGCGCGCCACCGCGGCCCGCTCTATCGTTTCCTGCTGCGCCATACCCGCGACGGCGTGCTGGCCGACGAGATCTTCCAGGACACGTGGCAGCGGGTGATCGGCGCACGCGCCGGCTGGACGCCGGAGGCCGCGTTCAGTGCATGGCTGTTCCGCATCGCCCACAATCGGCTCGGCGACCACTGGCGCGCGCTCAAGCATCGCCCCGCCGCGCCCGTCGACGCCGACCTGCGCGCCGCACGTATCCCCGACCCGACCACGCCCGAGCGCGAACTGTCGGAATTCGAACAGCGCCGGCGCCTGCAGCGGGCGATCGAGGACCTGCCCGAGGAGCAGCGCGAGACCGTACTGCTGCGACTGGAGCAGGAGCTCAGCCTGGAGGAGATCGGGCAGGTCACCGGCGTCGGGCGCGAAACCGTGAAGTCCAGGCTGCGCTATGCCATGGACAAGCTGCGCGCGAGGCTCAACGAATGACATCCACACCCCGACCACCGCCGCGCGAACCCCTGACGCCGGAAGAGCGCGAGATGGCCGCCCGCCTGGCACGGCTGGGCCCGCACGAGGGGCCGTCCGCGGCGCTGGACGCGCGCATCCTCGCCGCCGCCCATGCGGCGGCCGGGCCCGGTGCGGCGCCCCGTCACCGCGGAATGCGCCGCGTGCTCGCGCTGCCCGCCGGATGGCTGACGGGCGCGGGCCTGGCGGCGTCCATGGCCCTGGTACTGGGCGTGGTCTGGCAACTGCAGCCCCCTCGGGCCGTCGTGGCCGAGCGCGGCGAGGCGCCGGTGGCCGATGGCGGTTTCGTGCCTGCACAGCCGGTGCCGTCGGGGCGGCCACGCGTGCTGGCACCGGCCGCGCCGCCGGCGGAATCCACTGAGGTGGCACCCGCAGCGGAGGGCCGGGCCGAGCCGCAAATGCGCAAGCGGGCGGCCACGGCACCGGCTCCCCAGCGCGATCTGGCCGATGCCGGTTCCGACCGCTCGACTGATGCCGTCTCGGAGATGCCGGCAGCCGTCGCGGACACTGCCGCGCCTCCCGCACCTCCTCCTCCCGCGGCCGCCGTTGCCGCAGCACCCGCGGCCGCGGCCGAGTCCGACGCTACGTCGCAGGAGAGCGGGCAGGAGGCGCTGACGCGGGCACCCGAGCGTCGCCACAGCTACACGAACAGTGCCCGCGCGGCATCGGCCGCGATGGCCGAGTCGCGTGCACTGCGCCAGGCGGCGGCGCGTGATTCAGGCCGTGAGTCCGCGGCGATGGCATCGGCCGCAGCCGCGCCATCGGCGGACGGGCTGACGGCCGACCATGCGCCATCGGAGTGGTTTGCCGAGGTCCGGCGCCTGCGCGACGGGGGCGAAGTCAACGCCGCACGCGCGTTGCTGGAGCGCTTCGTCGAGGCGCACCCGTCGCAGGCGCTGCCCGACGACCTGCGACCGCTGCAGCCCGCGCCACCGCCCGTGCCGTGAACCGGGACACCCTGGCCACCCGGGCGTCGCATTCCATCGACGTCAAGCACAGCCACTTCCTTGCGCAGGCGGCGCCGGTGCATTCACCCGACGCCGCCCTGGCGTTCTTCGCCGAGGTCGGCGATCCGGCGGCGACGCACAACTGCTGGGCCTACCGCATCGGATGCGAGTACCGCTTCAACGACGACGGCGAGCCCGGCGGCACCGCGGGACGTCCGATCCTCGCCGCCATCGAAGGCCAAGGACTGGATCGCGTGGCGGTGGTCGTCACCCGCTGGTACGGCGGCATCAAGCTCGGTGCCGGCGGACTGGTGCGGGCCTACGGCGGTGCGGCGGCCGAGTGCCTGCGCACTGCGGCGCGCCAGCCCTTGGTCGTGGTGCGCGAGGTCCATGTCGCCTACCCGTTCGAGGACACCGGGGCGGTGCATGCCGCGCTGGCGGCCCACGACGCCGAGAAGCTCGACGAGCGTTTCGACGCGGGCGGCGGCCATGTGCACCTGCGGCTGCCGGTGGACCGCGTCGATGCGCTGGTCGCCCAGCTGCGTGATGCCACCCGTGACCGCGCACGCGTCCGCAGGGAAGACGACGCACCCACACCGCCCTCGTAGGAGCGACGTGAGTCGCGATCGGTAGAGCCGCGCGGTCGCGACTTACGTCGCTCCTAAAAAAGGGGTGGAGGTGATCGACAGTGGCTTTTCGGCTGAAGCCGCGCCTGCACGCATGGTGACGCGGGGCCCGCCCGATGAAGGACAATGGCCGGATGAACGACGCCACCGCTTCCAGCGCGCCGGCCAAGGCCCCGATCGGCCGGCTGCGCACCCTCTGGCCCTTCGTGCAACGCCACCGCGCCCTGTTCGTGGCGTGGCTACTGGCGCTGGCCGCTTCCAGCAGCGCGACCCTCAGCCTGCCCTACGCGTTCCGGGTGATGATCGACCAGGGCTTCGCCCAGGGCGGCGGCAGCGCGATCGACCGCGCGTTCCTGCTGCTGTTCGCCGTCGCGCTGGTGCTGGCGTTCGCCACCGCGGCGCGCTTCTTCTTCGTATCGCTGCTGGGCGAGCGCGTCGTCGCCGACCTGCGCGAGCGCCTGTACGCGCACCTCATCGCACTGGATGCGGGCTTCCACGACCGCAACCGCAGCGGCGAGCTGGTCTCGCGCCTGACCGCCGACGCCGAACTGCTGCGCAGCGTGGTCGGCTCGAGCATGTCGGTGGCGCTGCGCAGCATCGTCACGTTCACCGGCAGCATCGCGATGCTGTTCGTCACCAGCCCGCGACTGGCGGCGTACGCGCTGGTCGGCATTCCGCTGGCGGTGCTGCCGATCGTGCTGGGCGGGCGCCGGCTGCAGAAGATCTCGCGCGCCGCGCAGGACCGCGTGGCCGATGCCAACGCGCTGGCCAACGAGACGCTGGGCGCGGTCCGCACCGTGCAGGCGCACGCGCGCGAGCCCTACGAGCGCGGCCGCTTCGGCGAGGCGCTGGCCATCGCGGTCGGCACCGCACGCCGCCGCATCCAGGCGCAGGCATGGGTCACGGCCATTGCCATCACGCTGATCTTCGGCGCGATCACGCTGGTGCTGTGGTCCGGCGCGCACGACGTGATCGCCGGCCGGATGAGCGCTGGCACGCTCGGCCAGTTCGTGCTGTACGCGCTGATCGGTGGCGGCTCGGTCGGCGCGCTGGCCGAGGTCTTCAACGAGCTGCAGCGCGCGGCGGGCGGCATGGGCCGCATCAGCGAGCTGCTGCAGGAAGAACCCGGCGTGCGTCCGCCCGAGCAGCCCGCCGCGCTACCGCGGCCGGTCCGCGGCGAGGTGGTTCTGGAGGACGTGGCCTTCCACTACCCGCAGCGCCCCGACCGCGCCGCGCTGGAGCATTTCACCCTGCACGTGCGCCCGGGCGAAACCGTTGCACTGGTCGGCCCGTCGGGCGCCGGCAAGAGCACCGTGTTCTCGCTGCTGCTGCGCTTCCACGACCCCGACCCCGGTGCCGGCACCGTGCGCGTGGACGGGCTCGACGTGCGCACGCTGGACCCGGCCGACCTGCGCGAAGCGATCGCGCTGGTGCCGCAGCAGCCGACGATCTTCGCCGCCAGCGCGCGCGAGAACATCCGCTACGGCCGCCTGGACGCCACCGATGCCGAGATCGACGCCGCGGTGCGCGCCGCCCATGCCGACGACTTCATCGCCGCCCTGCCCGAGGGCCTGGACACGGAACTGGGCGAACGCGGCGCGCGCCTGTCGGGCGGCCAGCAGCAGCGCATCGCCATCGCCCGTGCGCTGCTGAAGGACGCGCCGATCCTGTTGTTGGACGAGGCGACCAGCGCGCTCGACGCGCAGAGCGAGCGCGCGGTGCAGCAGGCGCTGGAAACGCTGATGGAAGGCCGCACCACGATCGTCGTCGCCCACCGCCTGGCGACCGTGCTCAAGGCCGACCGCATCGTGGTGATGGACCACGGCCGCATCGTCGCCGAGGGCACCCACGATGCGCTGGTGGCGCAAGGCGGCCTCTACGCGGAACTGGCGCGGCTGCAGTTCCTGGACTGAGCGCGGAAGAGGCGCTCAGTCGCGTCGCGCGCCCTGGCCAAACAGGATGCGGCGCGCGTCGTCGGTGAGCGGCTGGTTCGACGAATACGCGGTCGAGGGGTCTTCGTAGACCTTCACCGTGGCCGGGCGGGCGCGCACCGACCCGAACCAGCGGGCCAGGTCGGGGAAATCGGCCAGCGCCTGCCCGTGCGACTCGAACGGCACGATCCACGGGTAGATGGCCATGTCGACGATGGAATAGTCGTCCCCGGCCACAAATGCCCGGCCCTGCAGCTGCCTGTCCAGCACGCCGTACAGGCGCGACACCTCGCGGGTGTAGCGGTCGATGCCGTACTCGACCTGCTCCGGCGCGTAGACGCGGAAGTGGCCGGCCTGCCCCGCCATCGGCCCGAGGCCGGCGACCTGCCAGAACAGCCACTGCAGAGCCTGGTGGCGCTCACGCGCGCCGGTCGGTAGGAAGCGGCCGGTCTTCTCGGCCAAGTACAGCAGGATCTCGCCGGATTCGAACAGCGACAGAGGACCGCCGCCGTCGGCGGGCGCGTGGTCGACGATCGCCGGCATCTTGTTGTTGGGGGAGATCGCGAGGAACTCGGGCTTGAACTGGTCGCCCTGGCCGATGTCCACCGGCACGATCCGGTGCTCGAGTCCGGCCTCCTCGAGGAACAGTCGCATCTTGAAGCCGTTGGGTGTGGGCCAGTAGTGCAGTTCGATCACGGGGAGCTCCGGTGCGACGTGGGGCGTCCACCGTAGCGCGCAGCGCGTCGCCCGCGCGTCCGTACCGGCGCAACGCTGTGGTTCGCGCCCGGCCCTACGTCGGCAAGGCGCGCTCCACCAGCGCCGTCGCGTCATCCAGCGGCGGCGAGGCCCCGAACACGCCACCCCGGCCGGGCCCGATCCGCGACCGGCAGAAGGCGTCGACCCAAGGACTGGCCGCGCGCGCCAGCACCGCGCCCTGCAGGGCCAGCGCCAGCGACGACACGAGTCCGCGCGCCGCCTCGGGCGCAATCGCCTGGCCTTCCAGCAGCGCAGGCTTCAGTTGCGTGACCAGCGCTGCGTGCTCGGCCCCGGCATCGACCTGCAGCTCGTCCCAGAGGGCCCGCCCGGTGTCCGGCTCGCGGGCCAGCGCGCGCATCACGTCCAGGCACTGCACGTTGCCACTGCCCTCCCAGATGGAATTGAGCGGCGCCTGCCGGTACAGACGCGGCAGGATCGACTCCTCCACGTAGCCGGCGCCGCCCAGACACTCCTGCGCTTCGTTGACGAAGGCGGGTGCGCGCTTGCAGATCCAGAACTTGCCGATCGCCGTGGCGATCCGCGCGAACGCCGCTTCCGACGCGTCGGTGGGCGCGCGGTCCACCGCGCCGGCCACGCGCATCGAGAGCGCCAGCGCCGCTTCGGCCTCCAGCGCCAGATCGGCGAGTACGGTTGTCATGAGCGGTTGCTCGATGAGAGGCGCCCCGAACGCGCGGCGATGGCGCGCATGGTGCACCGCGTGCGCCAGCGCCATGCGCATCTGTGCGGCCGACCCGAGCATGCAGTCCAACCGTGTCAGCATCACCATCTCCAGGATCGTGGCGATGCCGCGCCCTTCCTCGCCCACGCGCCAAGCGCGCGCGCCGCGGAACTCGACCTCGGACGACGCGTTCGACCAGTCCCCCAGCTTGTCCTTCAGGCGCATCAACTCGAATGCGTTTTTCGACCCGTCCGGCAGCCGTCGCGGCATCAGCAGGCAGGTCAGGCCGCCCGGCGCCTGCGCCAGGACGAGGAAGCCGTCACTCATCGGCGCGGAGAAGAACCATTTGTGGCCGACCAGCCGGTAGCCATCGCCGTCGGGCATTGCGGTGGTGGTGTTGGCGCGGACGTCGCTGCCGCCCTGCTTCTCGGTCATGCCCATGCCGAGGGTGACGCCGGCCTTGCCTGCCATCGGCACCTCCGTGGCGTCGTAGTGCGGCGCGGCGGCCTTGTCGGCCCACTCGGCCAGCGACGGCTCGCGACGCAGCACGGGGACCGCGGCATGGGTCATCGTCAACGGGCAACTGGTGCCCGGGTCGGCCTGGTGGTGCAGGTAGCTGAGCGTGGCGCGCGCCACGTGCGCACCGGGTCCGGGCTGGTGCCAGGACAGCCCCGCCACGCCGTGGCCGACCGCCGCCTCCATCAGGCCGTGGTAGGCGGGGTGGAATTCGACGCGGTCGATGCGGTGGCCGAACCGGTCGTGCGTGCGCAGGCGCGGACGGTCGCGATGGGCATCGTGCGCCAGCACGTACAGCGCGTCGCCGGCGAGCGCGCCGTAGCGCGCCAGCGATTCGACGAACGGGCGCGCGCCCTCGCGGTCGACCGCCTCGCGCAGGGCCAGGTCATCCCGCCACAGGTCGCGAGGGGCGAACTCGGGCGGCTGGTTGTCGACCGCGTGGGTGGCGCCGGGATCGAGGTGCGGTGACATCGCATCGCTCCGTGTCGGATGGCGTCAATCTAACGCAGCCGCCCGTGCACCCCCATTCGCCAGGCAACGCCCAACAAAAAGGCCCCGCCGGAGCGGGGCCTCAAGTCACATCGGTCGCAGGCGTGTAGAACTCATTCCGCCGGCGTGATGTTGGAGGCCTGGGCGCCCTTGGGGCCCTGGGTGACCTCGTAGCTGACGCGCTGGCCTTCCTGCAGGCTGCGGAAGCCCTTGGCGTTGATCGCGGAGAAATGGGCGAAGACATCGGCGCTGCCGTCTTCCGGCGAGATGAACCCGAATCCCTTCGCGTCGTTGAACCACTTCACGGTGCCGTACTGCATATCCTTGATGACCTCATGCTGGGTGCGATGACTGCGCCGGCGCGTGGGGCGACCAGGACGCAGGCCGAGTATGCAAACTGAACGGCGGCTTGACAATCGCCGTTCCGACGAACGTGCCGCCTCAGCCGTCGAGCAGCGCCCGCAGCAGCGCCGGCAGGCCGGCGGACGCGGCCGCCACGTTATCGAGCACGTCCTGCAGCGTGATCACCTCGTCCGGGTCCGGGCCCGCACCCGCCGCCCAGTTGGCGACGATGGCCAGGCACGCGTAGTCCAGCCCCAATTCGCGCGCCAGCCCCGCCTCGGGCATGCCGGTCATGCCGACCAGGTCGCAGCCGTCGCGGCGCATGCGGGTGATCTCCGCACGCGTCTCCAGACGCGGCCCCTGGGTGGCGCCATAACAGCCCCCATCCACCAGCGCGACGCCGGCGCGCGATGCGGCGGCGACCACCTCGGCGCGCAGGCTGCGGGTGTAGGGCTCGCCGAAATCGACGTGCAGCACCTCGGTGCCCGACTCCTCGCACAGCGTGGAGATGCGGCCCCAGGTGTAGTCGATCAACTGGTCCGGGCACGCCAGCACGCGCGGCCCGAACCGCTCGGTGATGCCGCCGACGGTGTTGAGCGCGAGCACGCGCGTGGCGCCCAGTGACTTCAACGCGGCGAGGTTCGCCCGATAGTTGATCTTGTGCGGCGGTACCGAATGGCCCTCGCCGTGGCGCGCGAGGAACGCGATGCGCCGACCGGCGAACGTGCCGACGCGCACCGGCCCGGACAGCGCGCCGTAGTGCGTGGGTGGCTGGTGGGCCTCGGGGTTTTCCAGCTCGGCCAGCGCGTACAGCCCGGTGCCGCCGATGACGGCGAGGTCGATGGTGTCGGTACTCGTGCTCATGCGTAACCAGGCCGTTGTAGGAGCGGCTTCAGCCGCGAACGTGGGAAAACACGCGGGACGTAGGTTGTGGGATCGCGGCTGAAGCCGCTCCTACAACAACGGATCACCGAAGCGCGTAGATCGCCGGCAGGTTCCGGCCCTGCTCGTGGAAATCCATGCCGTAGCCGAACACGTAGCGGTCCGGCACTTCCACGCCGGCGTAGTCGGCGCACACGCCCGGCACGCAGCGGCCGTGCACCTTCACCGCCAGCGCGGCGATGCGCACGTCGCTGGCGCCCTGCTCGCGGCACCACGCAACGATGCCGGCCATGGTGTGGCCCTCGTCCAGGATGTCGTCGACCAGCAGCACGCGGCGGCCCTGCAGCGGCGTGGCCGGGCGGTGCTTCCACACCAGCTCGCCGCCGGAGGTTTCGCCGCGGTACCGGGTGGCGTGCAGGTAGTCGAACTCCAGGTCCAGGCCGCGCGCGCCCAGTTCCAGCGCCAGCTGGCCCGCGAACGGCAGCGCACCATGCATGATGGTCAGATAGACCGGCACCTCGCCGGCGTAGTCGCGCGCGATGGGCGCGGCCATCTGCACGATGGTACGGTCGATCGTCGCGCGGTCGACCAGCAGGTCGGCGTTGGCCAGCGCATCGGCCAGCTTAGGCCGCGGATTGCCCAGCGATTCCATCAAGCCACTCCTTTCAGACTTTCGATCACGCGCGACTGCGTCTGGCCGTAGCGCGCGTCGGCGATCAACCCATCCCATCCCAGCGCGCCCCGCCCCAGTACGCCCAGCACGGCGGCGGTGTTCAACGCGCGGCCTTCCA
>MIDV01000031.1:0-16994 GCA_001830245.1 Lysobacterales bacterium RIFOXYA1_FULL_69_10
CTGGGTACTCAACGACCTGTTCGTCGAGGCGCATGAGCGCCGGCGCGGCGTGGCGCGCGCGTTGCTGGAGGCGACCGAGGCCTTCGCGCGCGACGATGGCGCGCTGCGACTGGAACTGGAAACCGACCCCGACAACCGCGCGGCGCAGACCCTGTACCGGGCCGCGGGGTGGACGCCGTTCGACGGCACCCGCCGGTTCCGCCGCGCCCTGCGTCCGGCATGAACGTGGCGATGCCGCCCGGCGACCCGCGCCCCGCGCTGCGCCAACGCCTCCAGGCCAACCCGGGCGATGCGATCGCGTGGATCGTTCTCTCCGAACACGAACTCGATGCCGGCGATGCCGCAGCCGGCGAGGCCGCCTGCCGGCGCGCGCTGGCGCTCCAACCCGGCCATCCCGAAGCGCTGGCGCGGCTGGGCCGCGCGCAATGGATGCAGGGTCGGCGTTCGGACGCGGCCGACAGCCTGCGCATGGCCGCGGCGAACGCACCCGACCATCCCGGCATCGCGGTGTGGCTGGGCCACGTGCTGGAGGACGTCGGTGAGGCCGAGGCCGCATCGGGCGCCTACGCCCACGCGCACGCCCTGCTTCCAGTTGATCCCCAGGTCGCCGCCTACCTGCTGGCGTGGCGGCGGAAGCTGTGCGACTGGCGTGACCTCGACCGGTTGGCCGCGCAGGTGCGCGAATCCGTCCGGCGTGGACAGGGGGCGGTGGAGCCGTTCGCGTTCCTGAGCGAGGACGGCACCCCGGCCGAACAACTGCAGTGCGCGCGCCTGCGCGCCGCCGCGCTCGCCCGGCAGGTGCGGCCGCTGCCGCCGGCACCCACGCGCGCACCGGGCCCATTGCGGGTCGGCTTCCTGTCCAATGGCTTCGGTGCACACCCGACCGGGCTGCTGACGGTGGCAATGTTCGAGGCGCTGCGGTCCGTCGACGGCATCGACGTCCACCTGTTCGCTCTCAACGCCGACGACGGCAGCGCCATCCGTCGCCGGTTGCGTCCCGCCACGCAGCTGCAGGATGTGTCAGGTCGTCCGCACACGCAGGTCGCCGCGGCCATCCGCGCGGCCGATATCGACGTGCTGGTCGACCTGCGCGGCTGGGGCGGCGGCGGGGCGCCCGAGGTGCTCGCCATGCGACCCGCGCGCGTGCAGGTCAACTGGCTGGCGTACCCGGGCACGTCGGGCGCGCCGTGGATGGACTGGGTGCTGGCCGACGGTTTCGTGCTGCCGCCGGCGCTGGAGCCGCACTTCAGCGAGCGCGTGCTGCGGCTGCCGCGCTGCTTCCAGCCCTCCGACACGCATCGCGCGCTGCCGCAGCCCGCCACGCGCGAGGCGTGCGGCCTGCCCGCCGACGGCGTCGTGCTGTGCTGCTTCAACAACAGCTACAAGCTGAATCCGGCCAGCGTCGACCGGGCGCTTGCGGTGCTCCGGCAGGTGCCGGGAAGCGTGCTGTGGCTGCTGTCGGGGCCGGGCCGGGCCGATGACCGGTTGCGGGCGCACGCGCAGGCCCGCGGCATCGATCCGGCGCGCCTCGTGTTCATGGCCAAGCAGCCCCACGCCGAGTACCTCGCCCGGCTGCAGCAGGCCGACCTGTTCCTCGACACCGGCCCCTACAACGCCCACACCACCGCGTCCGACGCGTTGTGGGCCGGGTGCCCGGTGCTGACACGGCCCGGCGAGACGTTCGCGGCGCGCGTGGCCGGCAGCCTCAACCACCACCTGGGCATGGCATCGATGAACGTGGTCGACGATGCCGCGTTCGTGGCGCGGGCGGTCGAGCTGGCACGCGATCCGGCCGCACTGGCCGCAGTACGCGCGCAACTGGCCGAGCGACGCGAGGCGAGCGGCCTGTTCGACATGGACGGCTTCGCGGTGGATTTCGCCCAGGCGATGCACGCCATCGCAGCGCCCCTGTAGGAGCGGCTTCAGCCGCGATCGCAAGTTCATTTCGCGCATGTAGGAGCGACGTAAGTCGCGATGCCCCTCCTCCCACCGGTCGTCGAGTCGCGTCGGCGGTGGATCCCATCGCGACTTACGTCGCTCCTACAGGTTGCCGTTCTGGCGATCGCGGCTGAAGCCGCTCCTACAGGGACGCGCGCCGGCCGTACACTTCGCGCCATGAGTACCGAACGCGACTTCATCCCCCTGCACCTGTGCGTGCTGACCGTATCCGACACCCGCACCGCGGCCGAGGACACCTCGGGCGACTACCTGGTGCAGGCGCTGGAAGCGGCCGGCCACCGGCTTGCGGGCCGCGCGCTGCTGCCCGACGACCGCTACCGGCTGCGGGCGCAGGTGTCGCAGTGGATTGCCGAGGACGGCGTCGATGGCATCCTGGTCACGGGTGGCACCGGCTTCACCGGGCGCGATTCCACGCCCGAGGCGCTGCTGCCGCTGCTCGACAAGGAAATGCAGGGCTTCGGCGAGCTGTTCCGATCGATCAGCTTCGATGAGATCGGCACGTCGACGCTGCAGTCGCGTGCATTCGCCGGACTGGCGAATGGCACGTTCGTCTTCGCGCTGCCCGGGTCGACCTCGGCCTGCCGCACGGCGTGGGAGCGCATCATCCAGGCGCAACTGGACGCGCGTACCCGGCCCTGCAATCTCGCCACGTTGCGCCCGCGCCTGCGGGAACGCTGACGCGCCACGCCCATGACGATCGCCATCGCCCCCTCCGTCCGGCCCGCGCGCAGCGATGACGGCGAGGCGCTGGCGCGCATCTACAACCACTACGTCCTGAACACCTGCGTGACGTTCGAGACCGACGCGGTCACCACCGACGACATGGCCGCACGCATCCGCGAAACACTGGACGCCGGGCTGCCGTGGCTGCTGGCCGAAGGATCGGACGGCGCGCCGCTCGGGTATGCCTACGCCTCGCGCTGGAAGGGGCGTTGCGCCTACCGGCATACGGTGGAGTCGACGGTGTACCTGGATCCAGGCGCCGTAGGCCGCGGCATCGGCCAGTCCCTGTATGCCGCATTGCTTGACGCGATCCGCGCGTGCGGCATGCATGCGGTGATCGGCGGCATCGCCCTGCCCAATGCGCGCAGCATCGCGCTGCATGAGCGCCTGGGCTTCCACAAGGTCGCGCACTTCGAGCAGGTCGGGCGCAAGCAGGACCGCTGGATCGACGTCGGGTACTGGCAGCGCCTGTTCTGACGGCGGACGCTTGCCGCCGTTTCACCCGGCCCTAGCGAACCAGGAACCGCCCTTCGGCCGGCACGTCGTCGGGCGTGCCGGAGTCGCGTTCCACCTGCTCCACGCGTGCCTGCGGCGGGCCTTCGTGCAGCCACGCGCGCAGGGCTTCGATGGCTTCCTCGCTGCCCTGCGCGACGACTTCGACCCGCCCGTCGTCCAGGTTGCGTGCATAACCCTCAAGGCCCAGCGCCTGCGCGGTGTCGCGGGTGCTGGCGCGGAAGAACACGCCCTGCACGTGGCCGCTGACGAGGAAGCGGGCGACGCTCACGCTTCCACCGCCGGCTCTGGCGATGCGCCGGTCGGCGCCGGGCCACCGGCCTCGGCGATCGCCTCCTCGATCTCGAGCGCCGTCACCGGGCCCAGCACCTTATGCGCGACACGGCCGTCGGGCGCGATCAGGTAGGTCATGGGCAGTCCACGCGGGGTGTCGAAGTCCTCCGGCGGCGCGGTCACGTCAAGCACGGCGATGGGATACACCACCGGGTGTTCTTCCAGGAATGCGCGCATGTCGGCTTCGTCGATTTCCTCGTAGGCCAGGCCGACGACCTCGATGTGCTCGTTCATCGCATCCAGCGCCGACAGCTCCGGCATTTCCTTCAGGCACGGCGCGCACCAGGTCGCCCAGAAGTTGACCACCACCCACTTGCCGCGGTGGTCGGCCAGGTCGTACGTCTTCCCATCCAGCGTCGGCACTGCCAGTCGCGGTGTGGCCGGCTCGCTGGCGTCCGGCGCAGGCGCTCCTTCCGGGGTCGCTTCGGCCGGTGACACGGCCGGGGCCGGATCGGTAGTTGTCGCGGGCGTGGCGGCGTCATCGCCCCGGTCGCAGGCGGCGAGCGCCAGTGCGAGCACGCACGCCAGGGTCAGGGGGGCTACGGCCCGGGTTGCAGACGGCATTTTCATTCCTCGTCGGAGGCGTGGATGGAACCCACGCGGCGCTTGAGCAGCGCGCGCAGGGGGATGCGCAGTTCGTCCAGGGCCTCGATCGCCGAGTGCCCCAGCGGGTCGTCCTTGCACGGCAGGTGGGCTTCGGCGATCGGCACCCGCAACTGGCAGGCTTCATACAGCTCGGCCATGGTCAGCTCGTCCAGGTCGCGCGCCAGCAGCCACTCGCCGTCCTCGGCGCGGCGCACCACGGCGATCTCCTCCAACTGGGCCAGCATGTCCTGCACCAGCGCGTCGGTGAGGATCGGCTCGAGCTGCTGGATGCGATCGGTATGCAGCCCCTCGCCCTTGCGGCGCGCCTCGCGGAAGCGGGCCAGCAGGCGCAGCAGGCCGTACATCTCGTAGCCGATGGGCAGCCGCAGGTGCACCGGCTGGTAGCGGAACGCCGACACCGCGGATGCGAGCGAGGCACCCAGCAGCACCGCCACCCAGCTCAGGAACACCCACAGCAGGAAGATCGGCACGAACGCCAGGCCACCATAGATCCGCGAGTAGTTGCCGAACGTGCCCAGGTACACACCCAGCGCCCACTTCACCAGTTCGAACAGCACCGTCGCCAGCAGGGCGCCCGTCAGTGCATGCCGCCACTTGACCGTGCGGTGCGGCACGACGCGGTAGATCGCCGCGAACGCCAGCCACTCCAGCGCCATCGGCGTCAGACGCAGCACCGTGCTTTCCAGCAGGTGCCCGGCCTGGGTGTCGAACACGGCCATCGCGAAGAAGCGCGCCGAGATGGCGAGGCTGGCCGCCGCGATCAGCGCCCCCAGCGTCAGCACCGTCCAGTAAACGAGAAAGCGGCCGAGCTTCGGGCGCGCCGCCTTGACCCGCCAGATGCGGTTGAACGTGGTTTCCACGCCATTGAGGGTGATTAGCAGCGATACCAGCAGCGCGATCACGCCCGCCGCAGTGAGCTTCTCGGCATTGGCCGAGAACTGCTTGAGCACGCCTTCGACCGAGCGCGCCGAGGTCGGCACGAAGTTGGAGAAGATGTAGTCACTGAGCCGATCGCTCCAGTCGGCAAAGCCCGGGAAGGCCGCCAGCACGCCGAACACCACCATCGACAGCGGCACCAGCGCGAACACCGTGGTGTACGACAGCGCGCCGGCGGCCTGGAACAGGTTGTCGTCGAGCACGCGGCGCGCGACGAAGCGGTAGAAGGTGGTCAACCGGGCGCGGTCGCGCAGCCGGTCGTGCAGGTCGTTGAAGGTGTCGCGCGGCGTCATCGCGCCGAGGTTAACCGATCGTCCCGGCCGGGATCGTCGTGCCCGGCGGTATCCTTGCCGGCCTGAAGCGGAGAACGCAATGGTCGAGATCCTGGTGCTCTATTACAGCCGCGGCGGTTCGGTGGCGCGGTTGGCGCGCCAGGTCGCGCGCGGGGTGGGCGAAGTGCCCGGCGCGACCGCGCGCGTTCGCACGGTGCCGCCGGTAGCGCCCGTCACGCAGTCGGCCGCACCGCCGGTGCCCGAGGACGGCGCCCCCTACGTCGAGCCACGCGACCTGGACGAATGCGCGGGCCTGCTGCTCGGCAGCCCCACCCGCTTCGGCAACATGGCCGCGCCGCTCAAGCACTGGCTCGACGGGCTGGGCGCGCAATGGGCCAGCGGCACGCTGGTGGGCCGGCCGGCCGGCGTGTTCACCTCGACGGCGACACAGCACGGCGGGCAGGAGTCGACGCTGCTGAGCATGCAGGTGCCGCTGCTGCACCACGGCTGCGTGATCGTCGGCATCCCCTACACCGAGGCCGCCCTGCATCGCACGCGCGGCGGCGGCACGCCGTACGGCGCCAGCCACGTTGCCGGCGACAGCGACGACCCGCAGCCCAGCGACGACGAGGCCGAGCTTGCGCGCGCCTTGGGCCGGCGCGTGGCTCAGATCGCGGTGCGGCTCGCATGACGGGCGTGGCGGTGGCGCCCTACCGCGGCTCGCGCCTGACCCTGGTCGCATCGCTGCTGGCACTGGCCGCGCTCTACGTGGCGTGGTTTGCACTGCACGACGGACGCACGACCGTCCTGGCATTCACCGCGCTGCCGCCGGCACTGCTGGCCATCGCGACGGCGCTCCGACTGCGCACGGCCGGCTTCTGGGCGGCGGTGCTGGCACTGGCCTGGTTCTGCCACGGCGTGATGACGGCTTGGGCGAGCGCCGACGAACGCGTTCTGGCGCTGCTGGAAACCGCGCTGGCGGTGGTCATCGTGTTCGCGGCCAGCTGGCCCGGCCTGCATGCGCGCTTCGGAAGGCGCGACAAGTGACGGCTTGCACGCCGGACGGCGGCCTATAATCCACGCCCTCCCCGAAGCACCGGCCGCAGCACCCCATGGACCAGCTCTGCATCGTCACCACAGGCGGCACGATCGACAAGATCTACTTCGACGACAAGTCGGACTTCCAGGTCGGCGAGCCGCAGATCGGCCGCATCCTCGATGAGCTGGGCGTGGCATTCCGCTACAGCGTGATCCCGATCCTGCGCAAGGATTCGCTGCACCTGGACGACGCCGACCGCGAGCTGCTGCGTGCCACCATCGCCGCCCAGCCCGCACGCCACGTGCTGGTGACGCACGGCACCGACAGCATGGTGGAGACCGCCAAGGTGCTGGCCGCGATTCCAGGCAAGACCATCGTGCTGACCGGCGCGCTCAACCCGGCCCGCTTCCGCGGTTCCGATGCCGAGTTCAATATCGGCACGGCGGTGGGTGCGGTGCAGTCGCTGCCCGCCGGTGTCTACATCGCCATGAACGGCCGCATCTGGGACCCGGCGAAGGTACGCAAGAACGTCGACGCCAACCGGTTCGAAGCGCTGGGCTGATCCTCCCGGCGGCGGCATCGCGCCCGCCCGTTCCCCAATCGACGCTCCTTCATGGGCACGTGCGGAATGCCGTCGCCCGACGCCTGTGGTCCGCCGCCTCCCGGCGAACGTCTCAACCCGCCCGTCGATCCGCGCGCACAAAAAGACCCCGGCCGAAGCCGGGGTCCAAGGTGTCGCAATGACTCGGATCGAGTCCGTTCGATCAGACCACTATCAGAACGTGATGCTCCAGCTGTTGATGTAGCCGATATCGCCGTTGTAGTTGTCGTTGACGCGCAGCTTCCAGGTGCCGTTCAGGGCTTCGCTGGAGAGGTTGAGCGTCGCGGTGCCGATGATGTTGTCGGCGCTGCCGCCGGAGCGGTTGTGGATGTTGTAGATCGAGCCGTCCGGCGCGACCACGTCCACCCGCAGGTCACCCTTGTAGGTGTGGCGGATGTCGACCGCCACCGGCACGCTGCTGGGCGCATTGCCGCTGCGGCCGGAGACCGTGATCGGGCTTTCGACCGTCTGGTTGTCGCGGATCTGGTAGTCGCCGCTGTTGGTGTAGGTCTGCGGCTGGCCACCGCCACCGCCGGTGTCGTAGTTGCCGACCAGGCTGACGCCGGAGAAGCTCGAATAGGCCTTCACGCGGACGTGGTACGTGCCGGTGCTCGGCGCGGCGATGGTGCAGGTCTCGTTGTTGCCGTTGAGGTACGGGCGGCAGGTGTAGGTCGTATCGGTCGGCGCGCTGCCGAACCGTACGTAGAGATCCGCATCACCGGTACCACCGGAGATGTTGAAGGTCAGGTTGCTGGCACCCGACGGGACTTCCATCGTGTAGTTCAGCGAATTGCCCGTGGTGGCGGCAAGGCCGGTCTTGGCCACGCCCTTGGTCAGTACGGTGTCACCGGGCTCCGGATCCGGGTCGGGGTTGCCACCCGAGACGGCATCCACCGCGGCCTTGGCATTGATGATGCCCGCACCGCAACCGCCCGAGCAGCTGCCCGGCAGCGCCCGCGCGGTGTCCTTCAGGACCTGCTCGACCTGCGCCGGGGTCAGCGGCGAAGGCGCAGCGGCCTGCATCAGCGCAACCACGCCCGCCACGTGCGGTGCGGCCATGGAGGTGCCGTTGTAGTTGGCGTAACTCTCCGAGCCCGGCGAGGTGCTGCCGCTGTTGAGCGTGGACTGGATGTTCACGCCCGGCGCGGACACGTCGATCAGCGAGCCGTAGTTGGAGAAGCTGGCGCGCGAGCCGTTGATGTCCGTGGCGGCCACCGAGATCACGCCATTGCAGTTGCCGGGCGTGAAGTTGGACACGTTCGCGTTGCTGTTGCCAGCGGCCACGACGACCGTGGTGCCGCGCGAGATGGCGCCGTTGATGGCGTTCTGCGTGGTGGCGCCGCAGGAGCCGCTGCCGCCCAGGCTCATGTTGATGACTTCGGCCGGCGTCGGATTGGCCGGCACGCCACTGACGCTGCCGCCCGACGCCCAGATGATGCCGTCGGCGATGTCGGAGGTGTAACCGCCGCCACGGCCCAGCACGCGCACGTGCTGCACCTTGGCGCCGAACGCGGTGCCGGCCACGCCGTTGCCGTTGTTGGTCAGCGCCGCGACCGTGCCGGCCACGTGGGTGCCGTGCCAGCTGGAGCTCTGGCCGCCGTAGTAGTCGCCCGGATCGGCCGGGTTGTTGTCGCGGCCGTTGCCATCACCGGCGACGGTGGCGTCGCTGATCATGTCGTAGCCGGCGATGGTGTTGCTGTTGAGGTCGCTGTGGCTGGTGCTGCCCGT
This sequence comes from Lysobacterales bacterium RIFOXYA1_FULL_69_10, assembly GCA_001830245.1. Classification (GTDB taxonomy): domain Bacteria; phylum Pseudomonadota; class Gammaproteobacteria; order Xanthomonadales; family Xanthomonadaceae; genus Lysobacter_C. Next base: position 8,711 of record MIDV01000031.1, read on the forward strand.
GTCGAGCACGGCGACCACGATGCCCTGGCCGGTGGAGACGTCCCAGGCCTGGTCGGCGCGGATGCCGCCGGTGGCGTTGAAGTAGCCCCACTGCTGGCTGTAGCGCGGGTCGTTGGGCGTCAGCAGCGGCTGCAGCAGCTGGTCGACCTCGACGTACTCGACGTTCGGATCGGCGGCGATCTGGCGCATCAGGGCGGCGGCTTCGACGCGGTCCAGCTTGCGGCTGGCCGTGACGACGTCGGCGCCGGTGCCGATGCGACGCAGGCGCTGCAGGCCCAGGGCCTTGCCGCCGCGGGCGGCGGTGGCGGCGCGGTTGAGCGCGGTGTTCAGCGAAGCGGCGCTGGTCTGCGGCGCGCTGCCCTCGCGGTACTTGACGATGAAGCGGTCGTGGGTGGGCGCGGACTGCAGGCCGGCCATGTTGACCCGGTCCGCGGCCAGGGCCGAGGTGGACGCGAGCGCGAGCGTAGTGGCGGCGGCCAGTGCGCGGACGCGCAGACCCGAATGGTGCTTGGACATCAGTGAAACCCCCGAAGACTTTCGTGATGTGTGCCGCTGGATGCGGCGAAAACCGGCATGGCCGTTCGGGCGATATGGCCCTTGGCACGACGGCAGGAACTGACGCGTTGCGTCAGGACATCGACGCTACGTGACGGTTCATGTGAAGTTCAAGTTGCGGCCGCAGCAATTTCACACTTGGAAATGTGACTTAAGTCTCATTTCTGCGGATTGCCATGCCAAAAGTCATGATTCCGCCGTGGAGGGGTCATAGGCCGTCTCCCGCCAGATTGGGCAAACAGCCGCCCGTGCCGACCGGTCCGTCGGCGAGATGAATAGGGCGATACGGGGATGCAGCCGGCAGGTGTTGCGGCGACGCTGACCGGTCAGAGCATCCCGGTCTCGAGGCGGGCGGACTCCGACATCATCGTGCGGTTCCACGGCGGGTCGAACACGAGTTCCACGTCCGCTTCGGCCACCGTGGGAATCATTTCCAGCTTGTCGCGCACGTCGGCGACGAGGATGTCGCCCATGCCGCAGGCCGGCGCGGTCAGCGTCATCTTGACCTCGATGGTGCGCTGACCGCCCTCGCCCGTGGGCAATACGCGGGCCTCGTACACCAGGCCCAGGTCGACCACGTTGATCGGGATCTCCGGATCGAAACAGGTGCGAAGCTGCTTCCAGACGAGCTGCTCGACCGCGTCGTCGTCCGCACCTTCGGGCAGCTGCAACGGCTCGGGCGGCTCCCTGCCGATGGCGTCGGCATCACGCCCGGCGATGCGGAACAGGTTGCCCTCCACGAACACGGTGTAGCTGCCGCCCAGCGCCTGGGTGATGTAGCCGACGCTGCCGGCGGGCAGGTTGACTTCCTCACCCTGGGGCACGAGTACGGCGGCGCAATCGCGCTCGAATCGGACGGGTTCGCTGCTGCGGGAATACATGCGGGGAACATTGGGGTGCCACCGATGGGCACAAGACCGCCATTGTAACGGGCTACGCCGGCTATCCTGTCGCGCTGCCCCTGCCGAGACCGCCACCCTGTCCATGACCGCCTCCGTTCCCCGCCCCGCCGAGGCCCGCCGACCTGCGCGCGGTGTCGGCTGGATGTCGTGGCTGCTGCTGTCGGTGGCGGTGCTGGGTTTCGCCGCGGTGTGGGTGCTGCTGGGGGCCAACACCGGCCGCCAGCACAGCTGGATGGCCGTGGTCGCGGCGCTCGATGTTGCGTGGGTGCTGCGCCTGGGGGGATGGCGTCCGGGCGCGCTGCGGCTGGCGCTGGGCGTGGCGGGGACCGCGACGGTCGTGGCACTGGCCAACTGGTGGCTGATCGCGGCCCACCTGGGCGCGATGCTCGGCCTGCAGCCGTGGGAGTCGGCGGTGCGGCTCGGCTCCGGGCTGGCGTGGACGCTGGCCCAGCTGGCCAACGGCACCGCGGACCTCGCCTGGATCGCGGTGGCGCTGGTGGTCGCGGCGGTGGCCTCGCGCTGACCTGGCGTGGCGGGCTCAGTGCCCGCCGTCGAGCGCCTTGAGCTCGCTGACCAGCGCCGCGGCCATGTCGGCGCCGTCGCCGTACAGCATCCGCGTGTTGTCGGCGTAGAACAGCGCGTTCTCGATCCCCGCGAAGCCCGTGCCCTTGCCGCGCTTGATGACGATGGTGTTGCGCGAATTCACCACGTCCAGGATCGGCATCCCGTAGATCGGGCTGGCCGGGTCGGTCTTCGCCACCGGGTTCACCACGTCGTTGGCGCCGATCACCAGCGACACGTCGGTGGTGGCGAACTCCGGGTTGATGTCGTCCATGTCGGCGATCAGGTCGTAGGGCACGCCCGCCTCGGCCAGCAGCACGTTCATGTGGCCGGGCATGCGGCCGGCAACCGGGTGGATGGCGAACTTCACCTTCACCCCGCGCTCGACCAGCCGCTGGGTGAGCTCCCAGATCTTGTGCTGCGCCTGCGCCACCGCCATGCCGTACCCCGGCACGATCACCACGCGCTCGGCGAAGGCCATCATTGCCGCCACGTCGGCGGCCTCGATCGGCTTCTGGCTGCCGGCGATCTCCTGCGCCGTACCGCCGCCCCCGAAGTTGGAGAACAGCACGCTCCTGACCGAACGGTTCATCGCCTTGGCCATCAATCGCGTCAGCAGCATGCCCGCGGCACCGACCATGGTGCCGGCGATGATCAGCGCCGGGTTGCCCAGCACGTAGCCCTCGAACGCCACCGCAAGTCCCGTCAGCGCGTTGTACAGCGAGATCACCACCGGCATGTCCGCGCCGCCGATCGGCAGCGTCATCAGCACGCCCAGGGCCAATGCCAGCGCGAAGAACGCGATGATCGCCGTCAGGTCCAGCGTCTGCACGGCGATACCGCCGGCGACCACCATGGCCACGAACACGGCGCCGTTGAACCATTGCTGGCCCGGGAACACCACCCGCCGGTCGAGACGGCCGTCGAGCTTGGCCCATGCGATCACCGAGCCCGACAGCGCCACCGCGCCGATCGCCCCGCCCAGCACGGCCAGCACCACCGTCACCATCGAAGGCTGGAAAGCGGTGAGGTCCGGTTGCAGGCCGCGCAGGGCCGCATCGGCCGGCCTTGCTGCGGACCAGCGCAACAGCTCGACTGCGCCGATCGCCGCGGCCGAGCCACCGCCCATGCCGTTGTAGAGCGCCACCATCTGCGGCATGTCGGTGATGGCCACGCGCTTGCCCGATACCCAGGCCAGCACCGTACCCAGCACCAGCGCGATGACGATCAGCTCGAGGTTGTGCAGCCCCGGCAGCAGGAACGTGGCCGCAGTGGCGATCAACATGCCCCAGCCGGCCCACTGGATGCCGCTTCGCGCGGTGGCCGGCGAGGCCATGCGCTGCAGGCCGAGCAGGAACAGCGTGGCGGCAACGAGGTAGCTGGCGCTGGCCAGCAGCACCGCGCCGCTCATGCCTTGCCTCCGGGCTTGGCGGCGGGTTTGCGGCTGGACTTGAACATCTCCAGCATCCGCTCCGTCACCACGTAACCGCCGGCGGCGTTGCCCGCGCCCAGCAGCACCGCGATGAAGCCGACGACCTTTTCGGCCGTGGTGTCGGCATGCCCCAGCACCACCATCGCCCCGACCAGCACGATGCCGTGGATGAAGTTGGATCCGGACATGAGGGGCGTGTGCAGGATCACTGGCACCCGCGAGATGATCACGTGGCCGGCCACCGCGGCCAGCATGAAGATGTACAGCGCATCCAGGCCTTCGATCATCTCGCCTCCGGTGCATCACGCGGACATGCGCAGGGGTGGTTCACGCATGCCGGCATCATAACCGCGGCCTGAATACCGCCAAGGGGTGTCAACCGGAGGCGGCGGCGTGCGTTCTCCAAGCCTGCAGCCGGATGGCGGCGCGTCGGCAGGACAATGCGGGATGGACACGATCCAGGGTGCAACCACATGGGCATGGCCTGCCGACCGGGCATGGCTGCCCCGGCCTGCTTGCACGTGGGTGCACCCGTGTCCAGGCAGCGACTGACGGGCGACCGGTATGCTGCATCGCGTGTCCGTCGACGACGAATCCCACCCCATGCCTGCGGCTGCGTCCGTGGACACCGAGACGGCCGGGCCCGCGCCCGTGCTGTCGCTGGACGCGTTCCTGGCGGGGATCGAGGCTCGCGCGTTCCGCTTCGCCGAGATCGGTCTGCGCCAGCGCGACGACGCGTTGGACGCGGTGCAGGACGCGATGATGAAGATGCTGGCCTACGCCGAGCGCCCCGCCGCGGAATGGACGCCACTGTTCTGGAGCATCCTGCGCAGCCGCATCGTCGACATCCAGCGCCGGCGTTCGATGCGCCTGCGCTGGTTCGCCCCGCCGCCGGACGACGAGCGCGGCGGCACCATGGACTGGGCGAACGACCCGGCGCCCGGACCGGGGCGCACCCACGAGGGCAAGGAGGCCTACCGGCAACTGACAGATGCGCTGGACCTGCTGCCTCGTCGGCAGCGCGAGGCCTTCAGCCTGCGCATCCTGGAAGAACTCGACGTGGCGACCACCGCGCGCGTCATGGGCTGCAGCGAAGGCGCAGTCAAAACCCACCTCTCGCGCGCACGCGATGCGCTGCAACGGCACTTGGAACCCTGGCAATGAACACCCGACCCCCGAGCCCGACCGACACAGACGCCGTCTTTGACCAGTCGATGCGGCAGCGGTACGCACACGCGCTGCAGGCGCTGCCACCCTCGACGGCCGGCGCCCTCCGGGCCGCGCGGCGCACCGCGCTGGACCCGGCGTCGCACGCCCGTACCCACCACCCGGCCCTGCGCTGGGCCGGCGCGTTCGCGACCGTCGCGGCGCTGGCGCTGGGCCTGCGCTTCTTCGAGGGCGAACCGGCGACCGCGCCCGCGCCCGCGCAGCAGGTGGCGGCGGTGGATGCCGAAGAGCTCGACGCCGCGATCGGCGCGCTCGACGAGAACCCCGACCTGTACCTGTGGCTGGCCGCGAACGACGATCTGCCCCCGACCCCGGAGCCGTGACATGCCGTCCCCCTCTTTCAAGACGCGACTGCGGCTGCTGCCGCTTCTGATCGGCCTGGCTGCATTGGCCGGCCCGGTGGCCGCGCAGTCCGGTGCACCGGCTACGCCGCCGGATGCGTCTTCGCTGCCCACCTGGGAGCGCCTCACGCCGGAACAGCGCGAACGCCTCATCACGCCCCTGCGCGATCGCTGGAACAACGAGCCCGACGCCCGTGCGCGGATGCTGGCGCACGCGCAGCGTTGGCAGGACATGACGCCCGAGGAGCGCAGCAAGGCGCGCTCGGGGATGAAGCGCTGGCGTCACATGAACCCCGAACAGCGCGACCAGATGCGGGCCCTGTTCTCGCGCATGCGCGCGCTGCCGCCCGAGCAGCGCGCGGCACTGAAGACGAAGTGGCGCGCGATGACGCCCGAGCAGCGACGTGAATGGGTCGACGCCAATCCGCCGCCCCCTGAGGACCGGCAGAAGCGTTGACGGCGGTCAGGCGGCCGGCGCGCGCTCGGGCCAGATGGTCCTTGCCAGCAGTTCGTCGTCCCAGTCGTACGCCAGGCGTCCATCACGGATGAACAGCGACACGAAATTGAACACGTTTCGCGCGTACATCTCGCTCGCGTGCAGGGCACCGTGGCTGGCCAGGTCCAAGGGGCCGGCGATGGTGACGCCGCCGTGTTCGATGGTTTCGCCCGGTCGGGTCAGCTCGCAGTTGCCGCCGCTTTCCGCCGCGAGGTCGACGATGACACTGCCGGGCTTCATGCCCGCCACCATCTCCGCGCCGAGGATGCGTGGCGCGGGGCGCCCCGGCACCGCGGCGGTGGAGATCACGACATCGACCTGACGCAAGTGGGCAGCCAGCCGGCGCTGCTGTTCCGCCCGCTCCTCGTCGGTCAGCGCGCGCGCGTAACCGCCCTCGCCTGCCGCCGACACACCCAGGTCGAGGAAACGCGCGCCCAGTGATTCGATCTGCTCGCGCGTTTCCGGCCGCACATCGAACCCCTCGACCTGCGCGCCCAGGCGACGCGCGGTCGCGATCGCCTGCAAGCCGGCCACCCCGGCGCCGATGACCAGCACGCGCGAAGGCCGGATGGTGCCTGCGGCCGTGGTCAGCATCGGGAAGAAGCGCGGGGCGAGTTGCGCGGCCAGCAACGTGGCCTTGTAGCCGGCCATGCCCGCCTGTGAACTGAGCACGTCCATCGACTGCGCGCGCGTGGTGCGCGGCAGTCGCTCGAGCGGAAACGCATGCAGGTTCCGGGCGCGGATCGCCGCCGACCGTTCCGCGTCGGCGTCCGGGGCGATCAATCCCACCAGGGCGGCACCCTCGCGCATCCGCATCAGGCGTTCCGGTGCCGGCGGCCTGACGCACAGCAGCACGTCGGCCGCGTCGAGCACTGCATCGGCGCTGTCGTGCAATTGCGCACCGGCCTCGACGAACGCCTCGTCGGCGAACCCGGCCTTGCTGCCCGCCCCCCGTTCGATCGCGACCCGGGCGCCCGCGGCGACCAGCTTGCGACAGGTCTCGGGCGTGATCGCGACGCGTCGCTCGCCGGGCGCGGTTTCGGCGGCCACGCCGACGGTCAGGGCAGGAGGTGCCTCGGTCATGCGATGTCCTTGTGCGCCGACGCCGGACGGGCGACCCGTCAGATCCTAGCGAATGGGCGCGTCGCGTGCGACGAGGGCCGGCGTTGCGGATGCGGTCGCGGCGCGCGTCCGCCCCTTCGAGGCGCAAGCGCACGAGACACGATGTCGACGCGCGGCGACCCCGGCGGGCCGCTGCGGATCAGTGTTGGCCGACAGCCTTGTCCAGGCGCTGGCGGACCTGCCGCATCGCCTCGTCGAACGCGGTGCTCTCGGTGCCCAGCACCAGTCGCCCGGCGGTGGCCAGCACGGCCAGCTCATCGACCGAGGCGGCCAGCACGCGCATGCCGCGCCGGTTGACCAGCAGCATGCGTGAGGTCAGCGGGCTGATCCACGCGACCTTGGCGGGCACCACTTCGCCCTGGGTGTCGGTCAGGCGGACCCAGTCACCCGCCTTCAGGCCGCGCAGCAACTCAACCAGCGTCTCGTCGGGTTCACCGGCTCCGGTCGCGCCGGACAGCCACACGCGACGTTCCTCGGCCCCTTCGTCCTCGGCCTCGCCCGCGCGGGGTGGCGGGGCCTGCACGTTGCGCGGTCGGTCGGGCGTGGCCAGGGCATGCACCAGTCCGGCCAGTGCATGCCGCGCGGCGCTGTCATCCAGGCCGGAACTCGCCAAGCACTGCACGATCGCCGGCTCCAGCGCCAGCAGGTGGTCGGCCAGTTCCTTGCCGCGATGCTCGGCGGCCAGGCGGTCGGCTTCCAGCAGGGCATCGCCCAGGTTGAAGGCTTCGGCCTGTCGCGCAGGCTCATCGCCTTCGCGCAGCACGGTCTGCACCACGTGGTGGCGCCACGGCTCGGCCAGGAAATCGGCCACGGCCCGCGTCATGCGCTGGCCCTTGAGCCGATCGATGACCGCGCTGTCGGCGGCGGCACGCGCCGAACCCAGTCGCTCACGACCCATGGTGGCCTTGACCGCACGTTGCTCCTGCAGGTCGACACGGCGGCGCTGCTGGCTCAGCAGCGCGTCGAGCTCGGCATGGGCCAGCTCGAATACCGCCATGTCCTCGTTGTACTCGGCGACGATGCGCTGCGACGCGGCAGCGGCACGGTCGAGCAGCTCCCGGTCCTGCGGCGTGGTGGCCTGGTTTCCCTCGCAGGCCTCGGTGATGGCGTCCAGCAGCTTGCGCGCGGGGTGGTCCTGGGCAACGAAGACGCTTTCATCGCTCAGTGCCACCTTGACGTAAGGCAGCACGAGGCGCGCATACAGGCGACGGGCGCGGTCCTGCAGCGAATGGCTGCGGAACAGGGAATCGAACAACAGCGCCACCAGGTCGATGGCGTCCTCTTCCTGCGCGCTGAAGCGGGTCTGGTCGGGGTTTAGCCCGATCCGCCGCGCGCCGTCGGTGAGGTGGTCGCGGATGGTGTCGGCCAGGCGCCCGGACCCGGCAAGCGCACGGGCGAACGCATCCGGTGGCTCGTGCTGCATCATCGAGGCGACGCTGAGCATCTCGTCGATGCGCATTTCGCGGGTTGCTGCCGATGCCGTCGCAGCCGGGGCCTTTGCCGCCGGACGCGCCGGACCGATGCCCTGCTGCTGGAGTCCTTCCCGCCAGGTCTGCAGCAGGCTGCGCAGGTCGGCCAGTTCCTGGGCGACGTGTTCGCGCAGTTCGGCCTGCTGGGACGGCTGTGCCGGGGCGGGTGCTGCAGGCTG
>MIDV01000031.1:17006-42664 GCA_001830245.1 Lysobacterales bacterium RIFOXYA1_FULL_69_10
GTGGACGAAGCCCTGCGGCTGCGACTGGCGCGGTGCCTGGCGCGGCTGCGCCTGCGGGCTGGCCACACCGTAACCGGCCGACGCCAGCAACGTGTTGACGCGACCGTAGAAATCGCCCAGCAACATCGCCAGGTCCTGCTCGTACTGGCGGAACATCAGCGAACGCACGGACTGCGTGGGTTCGGTCTCGCGGAAGGTTTCCACGAACGCAGCGGCCAGGCGCTCCGGCCCGATCGGGTTGACCTCGCCCGTCGTCCCCAGGGCCGCGCTGAGCGTGGTGAGCCGGCCGCGCAGCATTTCCAGCGGACGCTGGTAACGGGCCAGCACGGCCTCGGCCAGGCGCTGTCCCTGCAACTGGAACTCGAGCTGGTCGTCTTCGATCAGGCCAAGCGGCAGGTCGCCGCGGTGGCGCACACGCAGGCCACGGAAATCGTCGAACCCCTGCGCCAGTTGCTGCCGGAACCGCATCGACAACGTGGCGTTCTGCTGGCGCAGCATCCGCAGCGAACCCAGGTCCTCGAAATGCCCCGGCCCCGCCATGCCGTTGGCCACGGCATTGTCGAGCGTCTGCTCGACGCCACGAAACAGCATCCCCGGCAGGCTGCCGAGCTGCTCGACCGCGAGGCGCTTGATTTCCTCGAGTACGCGCAACGGCTCCATCGGAGTTGCGTTGACCACGCCAAGCGGGCTGTTCGACACGGGTGGATCCCCCCGGGGACTGGTGTGACGCGGGCAGGTGACGCTGGGCGTCGCCTACGACACACGCGGGAGCATAGTGGCAAGATAGGTCAGCCAGCAGGCAAGTTTTCGATTATGTGACTGATGTCGCCAAAACTCCACGACGCTCCTCTCCCCGGCCGCCCCGACAGCCTCCTGCTCAACGCGCTGGACGCCCGCCGGTCGGTGCCTGCCAAGCAACTGGCCGACCCCGGCCCCGACCCCGACACCCTGCTGCGGATGCTGCAGTCCGCCGTGCGCGTGCCCGACCACGGCAAGCGGGTGCCGTTCCGGTTCCTGTCGATTGAAGATGCCGCCCGTGCCGACCTCGGCGAGCGTCTGGCCGGCCTGACCCTGGCGCGGGATCCGAACGCGGCCGCCTCGGCGATCGAAAAGGACCGCCACCGCTTTACACATGCGCCGCTGGTGATCGTCGTCGTGGCCAGGCTCGGTCCGGACGAGAAGATCCCCGAGTCGGAGCGAATGCTGACCGCCGGCTGCGTGTGCTTCGCGCTGCTGCAGGCCGCACAGGGCTGTGGCTTCGGCGCGAGCTGGCTGACCGGCTGGCCGGCCTATGACCGCGAAGTGCTGGGCTGGCTTGGGCTGGACGCCGACGAACACGTCGCCGGCTTCATCCACATCGGCACCCCGAAACTGGACGCGCCCGAGCGCGACCGGCCCGACGCGCAGTCCTTGCTGCAGCCCTGGACCGGCGCGTGAGCGGCGCGCCCACGCTCTACCTCGTCGACGCCAGTCTTTATGTATTCCGCGCGTGGCACTCGATGCCCGACGAGTTCACCGATGCCGATGGCTGGCCGAGCAACGCGGTGCAGGGGTTCGCCCGGTTCCTGATGGAGCTGCTGGACCGTGCCCGCCCGCAGCACGTCGCGGTGGCGTTCGATGAAGCGCTGGATTCGTGCTTCCGGAACGCCATCTACCCCGCCTACAAGGCCAACCGCGAGCCCGCCCCCGAGGCTTTGAGGCGCCAGTTCGCCCACTGCAAGGCGCTGGTGGCGTCGCTGGGCCTGGCGGTGCTGGCGCATCCGGAGTACGAGGCCGACGACCTGATCGGCAGCGCGACGCACTCCGCTCGGCGCCACGGGATGCGCGCGGTGATTGTCTCGGCCGACAAGGACCTGTCGCAGTTGCTGGCCGACGGCGATGAGCAGTGGGATTTCGCGCGCAACCAGCGCTGGGGCGCGGACGGCGTGCACGCGCGCCACGGCGTGCATGCGCACCAGATCGCGGACTACCTGGCCCTCACCGGCGATGCGATCGACAACATCCCCGGCGTGCCGGGCGTCGGCGCCAAGACCGCCGCGGCGCTGTTGGCGCACTTCCAGACGCTGGACGCGCTGCTCGAGCGCATCGACGAAGTCCCCTTCCTGCGCCTGCGTGGTGCCAAGGCCTGCGCCGAGCGCCTGCGCCTGCATCGCGAGCAGGCGCTGCTGTGCCGGCAACTGGCGACGATCGCGCTGGATGCGCCCTTGCCTGAGGGGGATGCACGCTTTGCCCGAGGCAACGCGGATGCCGCTGCGCTGGGTGCCCTGTGCGATCACCTGCGCTTCGGTCCGATGACGCGTCGCCGCCTGTACATGGCCGCGGGCCTCGACTTCGCGCCGCCTGGCGTCGCGTCCGTAAGCGCATAACGGCACGCGTCATCGCAAGCCGCTAGCATCGCCACATGGATCACGACCCGACCGACACCGCCCCCGAACTCCTCTATGAAGGTGCCTGGCTGCGCATGCTGCGCCGGGGCCAGTGGGAGTATGCCGAACGCACGCACGGCAACGGCATGGCGGTGATCGTGATCGCCGTGACGCCGGCCGACACCGTGCTGTTCGTCGAGCAGTACCGCGTGCCGTTGGGCGCGCGCACCATCGAGATGCCGGCCGGCCTGGTCGGCGACGACCACGCCCACGACACGTTGATCGATGCGGCCCGGCGCGAACTCATCGAGGAAACCGGTTGGCACCCGGCGCACGTGGACGTGCTGCTGGTCGGCCCGACGTCATCGGGCATGAGCAACGAGCGCATCGCGTTCGTCCGCGCCCGCGGCCTGACCCGCGTCGGCGAGGGTGGCGGTGTCGGCAGCGAAGACATCACCGTGCACGAGGTGCCGCGCGCCGAAGCGCCCGCCTGGCTGATGCGCAAGCAGGCCGAGGGGTTCGAGCTCGACCTCAAGCTGTGGGCCGGGTTGTGGATGATCGAGCACAACCCGGATGGGTCGCGGGCGGAGCCCGTGTAGGGCCCGCCATCGCTTTTAAGCGTAGGGGCGCGTCCGCAAGCCACCCGCGAAAGGCGGACCCCGTGTAGGAGCGACGTGAGTCGCGATTCGTTGGCTCCGGATATGACGCGTCGCGACTTACGTCGCTCCTACACCCTTGTTCCGGCGATCGCGGCTGAAGCCACTCCTACAGGGAGCGGCGGCGGTGGTGCTTACGCGAAGCGGTCGGTCGCCTGCACGAGTGCGTCGACGTTCTCGGCCTCGAACGCCGAGTGGCCCGACGCCGGGGTGATCACCAGCTCCGCCTTCGGCCACGCCTTGTGCAGGTCCCAGGCATTGGCGACCGGGCACACCACGTCGTAGCGGCCGTGCACGATCACGCCGGGGATGTCGGCGATTCGGCCGGCATCGCGCAGCAGCTGGTCGTCGCACTCGAAGAAGCCGCCGTTGACGAAGTAGTGGTTCTCGATGCGCGCGAAGGCCAGCGCGAAGTGCGGGTCTTCGTGGCTGTGGGCGAAGTCCTCGTCCACGTGCAGGAAGCTGGTGGCGCCCTCCCAGACGCTCCAGGCCTTGGCCGCCTCCAGCCGCTCGGATTCGACCTCCGACGTCAGCCGGCGGTGGTAGGCGCCGATCAGGTCCTTGCGCTCGACCTCCGGGATCGGCTTGAGGTAATGCTCCCACGCGTCGGGGAAAAGGCGCGAGGCGCCCTCCTGGTAGAACCACTCCAGCTCCCAACGACGCAGCATGAAGATGCCGCGCAGGACCAGCTCGGTCACCTTGTCCGGATGCTTCTGCGCGTAGGCAAGCGCCAGGGTCGAACCCCACGACCCACCGAACACCTGCCAGCGGTCGACGTCCAGGTGGCGACGCAGGCGCTCGATGTCCTCCACCAGGTCCCACGTGGTGTTGTCGACGAGGTCCGCGTGCGGCGTGGAGCGCCCGCTGCCGCGCTGGTCGAACAGCACGATCCGGTACCTGGCCGGGTCGTGGAAGCGCCGCATCTTGTCGCTGCACCCGCCGCCCGGCCCACCGTGCAGCAGCACCACCGGCTTGCCGTCCGGGTTGCCGCACTGCTCGTAGTAGAGCGTGTGGCGGTCGTCGACCTTGAGCGTGCCGGTGTCAAAGGGCTGGATCTCGGGGTACAGGGTGCGCATGGCGGCCTCGGGTGCGGGGTGGCGGGCAGTCTATCGCGCGATGCTTCAGCGCCCGTTGCGCCTCACCCGGGCCACCGGCCGAGCGTCACCCGGTCGCGGCCCTCGAGGTCGCGCTCCGTCGCCACTTCCGAGAAACCGGCCGCGACCAGCAGCGCGCGCACGGCCTCGCCCTGCGTCCAGCCGTGCTCCAGCAGCAGCCATCCACCGGGCGCGAGGTGCCGGCCGGCGCCGGGGACGATCGTGCGGATGTCGTCGAGGCCGTCGCGGCCCGACGCCAGCGCGCTGCGCGGCTCGTGGCAAAGGTCGCCGCGCTCCAGGTGCGGGTCGTCTTCGGCGATGTACGGCGGGTTGCTGGCGATGAGGTCGAACGAGGCGTCGGCGTCGATGGCATCGAACCAGTGGCCGACATGGAACGCGACATTGGCGAGGGCCAAGCGTTGCGCATTGCCGCGCGCCACCTCAAGTGCACGTTCGCTGGCGTCGGTCGCCACCACCTGCGCGCCCGGTCGCTCAAGCGCGATGGCAAGCGCGATCGCGCCGCTGCCCGTGCCCAGGTCGAGCACGCGCACATCGCCCGTGGGCGGCAGCCGCTCCAGCGCCAGTTCCACCAGCCGCTCGGTATCAGCCCGGGGGACCAGCGTGGCGGGTGACACCGCCAGGTCCATCGTCCAGAACCCGCGCCGGCCGGTGAGGTAAGCGACGGGTTCGCCGGCCACCCGGCGCGCAACCAGCGCGTCGAAGCGCGCCAGCGTGCCGGCGTCGAGCATCTCGTCGCCGTGCGCGAACAGCCACGCGGTGTTCCGGCCCACCACGTGCGCCATCAGGTGATCGGCGTCGCCCGCGTCGCCACCGGCCTCGATGACCGACTGCCTCGCCCTGCGCACCGCCGCATCCAACCGTTCCATTGCGTCGTACCTCCGGTCCAGCCCGCCGGCCTACCGGCGCGCATCACTGCGCCGGTTTCCCGCATGACATCGATTTCCCGCACCCTTGCCATCCCGGCGCTCGCACTCGGCACGCTGCTGAGCACCGGATGCGAGAGCCTGCTGTTCCGCTATGCCAACCGCGGCCTGCCGCCACCGGAAGCCAGCGTCGTGTACGCGCCCGACCGCGACCTGCACCTGGACATCTACCGGCCGCAAGGCATCACCGACGGGGCCGCGCCCACGGTGGTGTTCTTCTACGGGGGCGGATGGCAACGCGGGGAGCGCGGGCAGTACCAGTTCGTCGGCCGGCAACTGGCGCGCCATGGCGTGCTGGCGATTGTCGCCGATTACCGCACGTTCCCGGAGGCGGTCTTCCCGGCGTTCGTCGAGGACGGTGCGCGCGCGGTTGCGTGGGCGTCGATGCATGCGGGCGCCTACGGCGGCGACGCGCGACGGCTGTTCGTTGCCGGGCACTCGGCCGGGGCGCAGATCGCCGCATTGCTGGGCACCGACCCGGTGTACCTGGACGCGCACGGACTGTCGCCCTCCCAACTGGCCGGGGTCATCGGGTTGGCCGGCCCGTACGACTTCGAGATCACCGGGCGCTACCGCGATGTGTTCGGCCCGCCGTCGCAGTGGCCGCAGGCACAGGCGGTGCGGCACGTGACCGGCGACGAGCCGCCTTTCCTGCTGATCCATGGCGAGAACGACCGCGTCGTGGAGGCGCGTGACAGCCGCCAACTGGCACGGCGCCTGCGCGAGGCCGGCGGGGATGCGTCGGTGGTGATGCTGCCCGATGCCGGGCACAGCGCACCGGTGCTGGGGCTGTACGACCCGAAGCGCGCGCCCGCGGTGCTGCCGGCGATCCTCGGGTTCGTGCGGGGCGAAGGTCAGCACCGCGACGCGTCCGGAGCCCCCGCCACCCGCTGACGCCCGCGGGACCCGCGGGTTTCCCGCAGGGCGCACGGTTGTAGCGTCCACCTCACCGCCCGGCGCGGGAGGCTGGAGCGCCCGCCTCGGCCCGCAAGCGTCCGGTATGTTGCCGCGAATTCAGCTTGAACGACCTGGACACCCGCGCGCGCAAGGCTTCCGAAACGTCGCGATCACCGTGGAGCAACGGTTCCGCCGGGAGGATGGGCGATCGTTGTGATAGCTCTCACATATCGCTTCTATTGCATACATCAATTTGATGTATCGATTGGCGCTGACTATCATGACGCTCGTTTTCCATCCTCCCTCCATATGCAAAGGAGTTTTTTGCGCATGTCTTTGATCAACACCAAGGTGCCCTCCTTCAAGGCCCAGGCCTTCCACAACGGCAAGTTCGTCGAGGTCAGCGACGAGTCCCTGAAAGGCGAGTGGTCCGTCATCGTCTTCATGCCGGCGGCTTTCACCTTCAACTGCCCGACGGAAGTCGAGGACGCGGCCGACAACTACGACGAGTTCCAGAAGGCCGGCGCCGAGGTCTACATCGTCACCACCGACACCCACTTCTCGCACAAGGTGTGGCACGAGACCTCGCCGGCCGTGGGCAAGGCGAAGTTCCCGCTGGTCGGTGACCCGACCCACGCGCTGACCAAGGCGTTCGGCGTGCACATCGACGAAGAGGGCCTGGCCCTGCGCGGCACCTTCATCGTCAACCCCGAGGGCGTCATCAAGGCCTACGAGGTGCACGACAACGCCATCGCCCGCGACATGAAGGAAGCGTTGCGCAAGCTGAAGGCCGCGCGTTACGTCGCCAACCACCCGGGCGAGGTGTGCCCGGCCAAGTGGAAGGAAGGCGAGAAGACCCTGTCGCCGTCGCTGGACCTGGTCGGCAAGATCTAAATCCCACGCGTGTATCCGGATGCCCGGGCGGTCCGCCGCCCGGGTACTCCGTCCGATCGTTTATCCGATTGCTTGCATCAGCGGCCTGGACCGGCCGGCCTGACTCCCCCGGGCTCCCTCCCCAACGGCCCAGGCCGCTACTGCAAGCAACCGGCTCGCCACCCGCCCTTCAAGAACCGACGGCGCTTCGCTGCCGCCCGGGCTCGTGGCCGCCAAACCGTTTTTGTTTCCCCCTACATGCCTTCGTGGAGCCCCACCCCATGCTCGACGCCAACCTGAAGTCCCAACTCTCGACCTACCTGGAGAAGCTCCAGCAGCCAATCCAGCTCGTGGCCTCGCTCGACGACGGCGAGAAATCCCGCGAGCTGGAAGTCCTGCTGCAGGACATCGCGTCGCTGTCGGACAAGGTGACCTACGAGCGCCGCGACGACGATGCGCGCCGCCCCTCCTTCGCAATCGCGCGGACGGGTACCGACGTGGAGGTCCGGTTCGCGGGCATCCCGATGGGCCACGAGTTCACCTCCCTGGTACTGGCGCTGCTGCAGGTCGGCGGCCACCCGCCAAAGATCGACGCGGCGGTGCAGGACCAGATCCGCGACCTGGAGGGCACCTTCCGCTTCGAGACCTACATGTCGCTGTCCTGCCAGAGTTGCCCGGACACGATCCAGGCACTCAACGCGATGAGTGCGATCAACCCGAACATCACCCACGTCGCCATCGACGGCGCGCTGTTCCAGGAGGAAGTGGAGGCGCGCGAGGTCATGGCCGTGCCGACCGTGTTCCTCAACGGCGAGCTGTTCGGCAACGGCCGGATGGAGGTGGAGCAGATCCTGGCGAAGCTCGACACCGGCTCCGCTTCGCGCGCCGCCGAGCAGATCAAGACCAAGGCACCGTTCGACGTGCTGGTCGTGGGCGGCGGCCCGGCCGGCGCTGCCGCGGCCATCTACGCCTCGCGCAAGGGCATCCGCACCGGCATCGCGGCGGAGCGTTTTGGCGGCCAGGTGCTCGACACCATGGCCATCGAGAACTTCATCTCCATGCCCTACACCGAGGGCCCGAAGCTTGCCACCGCGCTGGAACAGCACGTGCGCGAGTACGAGGTCGACCTGATGAACCTGCAGCGCGCCAGCAAGCTGGTGCCCGCGCAGGAGCCGGGCGGCCTGATCGAGGTGCAGCTGGAAAGCGGCGCGTCGCTCAAGGCGAAGTCGGTGATCCTCTCGACCGGCGCGCGCTGGCGGCAGATGGGCGTGCCCGGCGAAGAGCAGTACCGCAACCGCGGCGTGGCCTACTGCCCGCACTGCGACGGCCCGCTGTACAAGGGCAAGCGCGTGGCGGTGATCGGCGGCGGCAACTCCGGCGTCGAAGCCGCGATCGACCTGGCCGGCATCGTCCAGCACGTCACGCTGGTGGAATTTGACGCCAAGCTGCGCGCCGACGAGGTGCTGCAGCGCAAGCTGCGCAGCCTGAAGAACGTCGACGTCATCACCAGCGGCCAGACCACCGAGGTGCTGGGCGACGGCAAGAAGGTGAACGGCCTGGTGGTCAAGGACCGCAACAGCGGCGAGTCGCGCACGGTCGAACTGGAAGGCGTATTCGTGCAGATCGGCCTGCTGCCCAACACCGAGTGGCTCAAGGGCACGGTGGAGCTGACCCCGCGCGGCGAGATCGTCATCGACGAGCGCGGCGCGACAAATGTCCCGGGCGTGTTTGCCGCCGGTGATGCCACCACGGTGCCGTACAAGCAGATCGTGGTGGCGATGGGCGCGGGCAGCACGGCAGCGCTGGGTGCGTTCGACCACCTGATCCGCATGCCGGCCGCGCTGGCCGAAGCCGCGTAAGCCGGACGCGCACGTGGCGACCGGGGTCATCCGCGGCCTGGCGTTCCGTTCGGGGCGATACTCGCCCCGCGTCCCCACCGGTGCGTCCACATGAACCTGCGCGACCTGAAGTACCTCGTCGCCCTGGCCGACCACAAACACTTTGGCCGGGCGGCGAGTGCGTGCTTCGTCAGCCAGCCCACCCTGTCGACGCAGATCCGAAAGCTGGAGGACGAGCTGGGCGTTTCGCTGGTCGAGCGCGCGCCGCGCCGGGTGATGCTGACCCCGGTGGGGCGCGACATCGCCGAGCGCGCGCGCAAGATCATCAGCGACGTCGACCAGATGTCGGAGATCGCCCGCCGCAGCCAGGACCCGGAGGCGGGCACGGTGCGGCTCGGGCTGTTTCCGACGCTGGGTCCGTACCTGCTCCCGCACGTCGTGCCCGGCCTGCGCCGGCGCTTCCCGCGCCTGGAGCTGCTGCTGGTGGAGGAGAAGACCGACCAGATCCTGGCGCGCCTGCGCGACGGCCGGCTGGATGCCGGCATCCTCGCCCTGCCGATCCACGACGACCAATTGCACGTCGAGCCGCTGTTCGACGAGCCGTTCCTGCTGGCGGTGCCGCACGACCACGCGATGGCCGGGCGCTCGTCGCTGGACGTCGACGACCTGGACGACCAGCACCTGCTGCTGTTGGAAGAGGGCCACTGCCTGCGCGACCAAGCGCTGGACGTGTGCCGGCTGTCGGGTGCGGACGAGCGCGACGGCTTCCGCGCCACCAGCCTGGAGACGCTGCGGCAGATGGTCGCCGCCGGCGTCGGCATCACCCTGCTGCCGATGCTGGCCGTGCAGCCGCCGGTGCCGGCCTCGCCGGACGTGCGGCTGCTGCGCTTCGAGGGTGAAGCCCCGCATCGCCAGATCGCGATGATCTGGCGCAAGAGCTCGGCGATGGATGGCTTCCTGCGGCAGCTGGCCGCCGAGTTCCGGCAGTTGCCGGCCGCGTTGCTGCAGCCCCCCAAGACCCTGGGAGCGGCCGGGGAAACGCGCTAGAAGTCGGCGTCGATCCCGCTCGGGCACGCCACGCCCGTACCGCCCAGCCCGCAATAGCCGCCGGGGTGCTTGGACAGGTACTGCTGGTGCTCGTCCTCGGCGTAATAGAACGTCGGCGCCGGATACACGATCTCGGTGGTGACCGGCCCGAACCCGGCCTCGGTCAGCCGCGCCTGGAACGCGTCATGCGACGCCAGGGCGGCGCGGTACTGCGCCTCGGTCGTGCAATGGATCGCAGACCGGTACTGGCTGCCGACGTCGTTGCCCTGGCGCATGCCCTGGGTCGGGTCGTGGCCCTCCCAGAACGCCTGCAGCAGCGCCTCGAACGTCATGGCCGCCGGGTCGTACACCACCAGCACCGCCTCGGTGTGGCCGGTCTGGCCGCTGCACACTTCGCGGTAGGTCGGGTTGGGGGTGTAGCCGCCGGCGTAGCCGACCGCGGTAGTCACCACGCCCGGCTTCTTCCAGAACAGGCGCTCGGCGCCCCAGAAGCAGCCCATCGCGAAGTGCACCTGTTCCAGCCCCGCGAACGAACCCTTCAGTGGGCGACCGTGAACGTGGTGGGCGTTGTGCAGCGGCAGCGCGGTTTCACGCCCGGGCAGGGCGTCTTCGCGGGCGGGCATGCGCTGTTTGTAGGCACCGATGCCGAGCATGGGGCGCTCCTGCGGGATTGGGGTAGACCGATATCGGGCCCGGCTGCCCGCCCTTCAAGCCGGCGATGACGCGCCCGCGTCCGTGCCCTCAAGCGGTGCCGGGCACACCGTCGCCCAGCCCGTCCGCTTCGGCGGCGTCGACCGATCCTGCCGCATCCCCGAGCCCCAGCGCCTCCACGACCGACCGCGCCCGTGGCCAGGCCGCCTCGGGCACGCACACCTGCACCACGCCGAACAGCGGCAGCTCGCCCATGCCGCCGACCAGGGCCTCGCCCTTCAGGAACACCGGGATGTCTTCGGCTTCCAGTGCATGACGCACGAGGTGGGCATCGATCACGTTGGCGGCGTCGTAGACGACTTTCATGCAGGGCTCCAGGTCGGCGCGCCGAGCATAGCGCCGCACCTGCAACGTCGGCGTGGGGACGGCCCAGCGGCTAAACTGCCCGCTTTCCCCGCGCCGACCCCCAACGCATGTCCGCAACGCCTGCCGCACCCGACGCCCCCGCCACGCCGGAGAAGAGCGACTTCATCCGCCAGATCGTGCGCGAGGACCTCGCCCGCGGTAAGCACGCGGCCATCAAGACCCGCTTCCCGCCCGAGCCCAACGGCTACCTGCACATCGGCCACGCGAAGGCGATCTGCCTGGACTTCGGCATCGCCGCGGAATTCGGTGGCGTGTGCAATCTGCGCCTGGACGACACCAACCCGGCCAAGGAAGACCCCGAGTACGTGCGCGCCATCCAGGAGGACGTGCGCTGGCTGGGCTTCGAGTGGCACGACTTGCGCCATGCCTCGGACTACTTCGAGGTGTTCTACCTCGCCGCCGAGAAGCTGATCCGGCAGGGCGACGCGTTCGTGTGCGACCTCACCGCCGAACAGGTGCGCGAGTACCGCGGCACGTTGACCGAGCCGGGCCGGCCGTCGCCGTTCCGCGACCGCGGCGTCGAGGAAAACCTGGACCTGTTCCGCCGCATGCGCGAGGGCGAGTTCGCCGACGGCAGCCGCACGCTGCGGGCGAAGATCGACATGGCCAGCGGCAATATCAACCTGCGCGACCCCGCGCTGTACCGCATCAAGAAGGTCGCGCACCAGAACACCGGCGACGCCTGGCCGATCTACCCGATGTACGACTACGCGCACTCGCTGTCGGACGCGATCGAAGGCATCACGCATTCGCTGTGCACGCTGGAGTTCGAGGACCACCGCCCGCTGTACGACTGGTGCGTGGACAAGGTCGATCTCGCGGGTTCACCGGAGCTGCTGGAACCGTTGACGTCCAAGGGCCTGCCCAGCGAAGCCGCCAAACCGCGCCAGATCGAGTTTTCGCGCGCCAACCTCACGTACCTGGTGATGAGCAAGCGCAAGTTGATGGCGCTGGTGCAGGCGGGCCTGGTCGACGGCTGGGACGACCCGCGCATGCCGACCCTGCAGGGCATCCGCCGGCGCGGCTACACGCCCGCCTCCCTGCGGCTGTTCGCCGACCGGCTCGGCGTGAGCAAGCAGAACTCGCTGATCGACTACGCGGTGCTCGAAGGCTGCCTGCGCGAGGACCTCGATGCCCGCGCTCCGCGCCGCATGGCGGTGGTCGAGCCACTGAAGTTCACGCTCACCAACCTGCCCGACGACCACGTCGAGACCCTCACGTTTTCCAACCACCCCAAGGACGAGGCGTTCGGCAGCCGCGAGGTGCCGTTCTCCAACGCGCTGTGGATCGAGCGCGAGGACTTCGCCGAAGTCCCGCCCAAGGGCTGGAAGCGGCTGGTGCCGGGCGGCGAGGTCCGGCTGCGCGGCGCGGGCATCGTGCGCTGCGACGAGGTCATCAAGAGCGACGCCGGTGAGATCGTCGAGCTGCGCGGCACGCTCGACCCCGAGTCCCGCCCCGGCATGGAAGGCGCCAACCGCAAGGTCAAGGGCACCATCCACTGGGTCAGCGCGCGCCACGCCGTCCAGGCCGAAATCCGGCTGTACGACCGGCTGTTCTCGGTGCCCGACCCCGACGACGACACTGACGGCAAGACCTATCAGGACCACCTCAACCCGGACTCCCGACGCACGCTCACCGGCTATATCGAGCCGGCCGCTGCCGAGGCGACTCCGGAGACGGCATTCCAGTTCGAACGCACCGGGTACTTCGTCGCCGACCGCCGCGACCACCGCAGCGACGCCCCCGTGTTCAACCGCGCCGTGACGCTGCGCGACACCTGGGCGGCCAAGGCCTGATGCTGTACGCGCAGGTCCACCTCACGCTGCCGGCCTGGGTGCATGAGCATGTGGATGCCGACCGCACCTATTCCGGCGACGTAGCCAAGGTCGCGCTGGCCGTGGAACTTTCGCGGCTCAATATCGAGTCGCGCAGCGGCGGCCCGTTCGGCGCGGCGGTGTTCGGACCGGACGACCGCATCGTCGCCGTCGGCGTGAACCGCGTGCTGCCGCAGCAGTGCTCGCTGGCGCACGCCGAGACCATGGCCTACATGCTGGCGCAGCAGCGCACGCAGCGCTCGCGCCTGAACGAGCTGGAGGACGGGACGCGGGTCGGACCGTTCACGCTGGCGACGTCAGCGCAGCCGTGCTGCCAATGCTATGGCGCGACGTTCTGGGCCGGTGTCGACCGGTTGCTGATCGGCGCACGCAGCGAGGACGTCGAATCGCTGACCGAGTTCGACGAGGGTCCGCTGCCGGCCGACTGGGTCGGGGAGCTGGAGCGGCGCGGGATCGAGGTTGTGCGCGACATCCACCGCGACGACGCGCGCGCGGTGCTCAAGCAGTACGGGGAACTGGGCGGCACGTTCTACTGAGGCTGCCCGAAGACCGGCACGTACCGGTACGCGCCGGCATGCCGGACCGCTGCATTACAGGGAGGGACGCGGGATGAAGGTCGATGGATTGCTGTTCTATTGCCGTGCCGGTTTCGAGCCGGAACTGGCCGCCGAGCTGGTGGACCGCGCCGCCGACACGGGACATCCCGGCTACGCGCGCACCCAGCGTGGCGACGGTTACGTGTCGTTCTTCTGCGATCGCCCCGATGCGCTCGACCGCGCACTGCCGTTCGATCGGCTGATCTTCGCGCGCCAGAAGCTGCGCCGCATCGAAGACCTCCCGGGGCTCGACCCGCAGGACCGCGCCACGCCGCTGCTGGCCGCGCTGGAGTCGGCCTATGGTGGCCAACCGGACGTGCCGGTCTTCGGCGAGCTGTGGACCGAGCACCCCGACTCTGAGACGGGCAAGCCCTTGGCCGGCCTGGCGCGCGGCTTCGCCAACGCGCTGCGACCGCTGCTGCGCAAGTCCGGCTGGCTGACGGCCCAACCCGATCCCGGTCGGCCGCGCCTGCACGTCGTGCTGCTGGGCGGCACCCACCTGGTGCTGGCCACGTCCGACCCCGCCGACAGCGCGCCGTGGCCGATGGGCATCCCGCGCCTGCGCATGCACGCCGACGCCCCCAGCCGTTCCGCACTCAAGCTTGAGGAAGCACTGCTGACGCTGCTGGACGACGACGAGCGCGCCAAGCTGCTGCGCGACAACATGCAGGCCGCCGACCTGGGCGCCGCGCCCGGCGGCTGGACCTGGGTGCTGATGCGCCACGGCATGAAGGTCACCGCGGTCGACAACGGCCCGATGCGGCAGGCGCTGCTGGACAGCGGACGCGTCGACCACCTGCGCGCCGATGGCTTCAGCTGGCAACCGCCGCGCACGCTCGACTGGATGGTCTGCGACATGGTCGAGCAGCCGCGGCGCGTCGCCGACCGCATGGCGACCTGGCTGCGCGAGGGCTGGTGCCGCCAGACCGTGTTCAACCTGAAGCTGCCGATGAAGAAGAGGTGGGAGGAGACGCGGATCTGCCTGGAAGGGTTCGAACAGGCCGCGCACCGGACGCTGGAGATCCGCGCCCGGCAGCTCTATCACGACCGCGAGGAGATCACGGTCTTCGCCCGTCCGGCCGGGCGCTGAACGCGCTGCCGGACACCTCTCGAGCACGGTTCAGCAGGCGTTTCGTGCCTACACACCGGGTTGACCGGGGCGGGCCTAGGGTCCCCGCACCCCGGACCCGAGAGGGCCGAACGATGAGCACGACGATGAACACGAACTTCCGCAAGACCCGCATCACCGTAGCCCTGCTGGCCGCCATGGGCATGACCGGTATCGCCTTCGCCCAGGAGCTGTCGGAGGCATCCGCCGAAGCGCAGGCCGAGGCGGAAGCCGAACTGGCGGTCATGGATGCCAAGGCCGCGCGCGAGGCCGCCGAAGCCGCGCAGGAAGCCGCGCAGGCCGCAGCAGCCGTCCGCGACTCGGGTTCGATGAGCGCGCACGGCGCTGCCACCGCGGAAGCCACTGCGCACACGGCGCACGAGTCGTCGGTCGACGCACAACTGGCCGCCAATGAAGCGGTCAACGCCGCCAATGCCGCGCTGGGCGCCGAGGCCGGCGCCGAGAAGGGCGAGCAGAAAGCAGGCGCGGCCGCACAGGCACGCGAAGCCGCCATGAAGGCCGACGCCGCCGCCGACGCGACGGCCGCAGCCGCGGCGCGCGCGCAGATGGCCGCCGAGGCAACGGCCCAGGCGACGGTCGAACCCACGCCGGCGCCCGTCGTTCCGGTGGCCCCTGTCGTCGATACCGTCACGGGTGCGGTCGGCGCTGCCACCGCGACGACCGCGACCGTCAATGCTGATGGCACGCTGACCGTGGACTTCGCCTCCCTGGACCTGGACGGCAACGGCCATCTGAGCCGCGACGAGGTGTCCGCCTACGCCACGCTGTCGAGCGAGTTCGACATGGTCGACGGTGATGGCGACGGCCAGCTCAGCGCCGCCGAAATGCAGGCCCGCCGCTAAAAACAGCACGTACCGCCTGCAGCCGCACGGTTGGAAGTGTCCCGCGGCGAACAACGATAAGAACCCGATGTACCTTTGCGCCCCGCCCCGTGCGGGGCGCTTTTCATTCCGGCCGCCGGCTCAAAGACCCGCGGCGCGCTTCCAGAGGGCATGCGTGAGCGGCGGCACACGACCGGCCCACCCGAGCAGGGTGCCGCGCAGCAACGTGGGCGCCACCGCGTCGTTGGAGAACAGGCGGTTCAATCCATCGAATGCGTGAGCGGCTATGGCGTTCTCGCTGCGCCGTACCCGCGCCCATCGTTCCAGCCAGTGCGTGGATCCCACCCCGGTATCGAACACACGTGCACGCCGCGCGGCATCGTGCAGCGCGGACACATCGCGCAGGCCCAGGTTCACGCCCTGGCCTGCGAGCGGATGCACGACGTGCGCGGCATCGCCCAGCAGCACCACGCGGCCCGCGACGTAACGCTGCGCGAGGCGGCGGCGCAGCGGGAAAGCCGCACGCCGCGAAACCGCTGTCAACGCGCCCAACGGCCCGTCGAACGCGCGCCCGAGGACGTCGAGGAAGCCCTCATCATCCAGCGCCATGACCCGCGTGGCTTCGGCTTCGGGCAGGGTCCAGACGATGGAGCTGCGCCGCGACGGTGCATGGCCGTCGACAAAGGGAAGGAAGGCCAGCGGCCCCGTCGGCAGGAACCGCTGCCAGCACGTCGCCTGATGCGGAAGCTCGCTGTCGACGAAGGCCACCACGCCGCGCTGGCCGTAGTCGCGGGTATCGGCTTCGATTCCGGCCAACGTGCGCAGGTGCGACTCGGCGCCGTCGGCGGCCAGTACCAGGCGCGCATGCAGGCGATCGCCGCCGGCAAGGTCGATCGACGCGAGGGCCTCGTCCTGCGTGACGCCCTCTACGCGGTCCGGCGCGCGCACCTGCACGCCCGCTGCCGGCAGTGCCGACCACAGCCGGTCGACCAGCAGTCCATGTTCGACGATCCAGCCCAGCTCGGGCCGCGCCAGCGCATCGGCATCGAAGCGCAACGTGCCGCCGCCCGCCGCGTCCCACACCTGCATCGCGCGGTACCGCTGGATGCGCGCGTCGCGGATCGATGGCCAGACACCCAGGCGATCCAGCAGCGCGACGTTGTCGGGTGCAAAGGCGTACACGCGGAGGTCGGGCTGGTTGATGTCGAGGCCGCTGTCACCGGCTCCATCGGTGCCGCGCCACGCCGGCGGCACGTGCGCTTCGACCAGTGCGACCCTCGCGCCATCGCGTGCAAACGCCAGCGCCGCCGCGGCACCGACGACGCCGCCGCCCACGACCACCACGTCGAACGGGTCGCGCCGGCTCATGCCGACCTCCGGCACAGGTTCGGCACGTCGCCGCGGTAACCGAGCGCGCCGCCCACCAGCCCCGCCTGCACGGACGGGAGGCGGTCGGCCGCGAACAGGCCCAGGCTGCGCAGTGGCCCCAGCAGCCGCGACCCATTGGCGCCCATCCGCGCGAGGCCGTCGGAGAACGCGATGGTCGCGGCACGGTCTTCGCGGCGTCGCGCCACGTACGCCTGCAACAGGTCCGGGTGGCCGACATCACCTTCAGCGCCGTCACGACGGGTGGCCTCGATGAGGTCGACCAGCGTCATCGCATCGCGCAGGCCGAGGTTGAACCCCTGAGCCCCCAGCGGGTGGATCGCCTGCGCGGCGTTGCCCACCAGCACCGCGCGTTCGCCGGCCAGCGCCTCGGCTTCGACCTTCACGGCCGGATACGCGCTGCGGGGACCGCATTCCAGGAACCGCCCCGCGCGCCAGCCGAACGTCGCCTGCGCACGCGCAAGGAACGCGGCATCGTCGAGCGCGGACACTGCGGCGGCTTCATCCGCGGGTACGCCCAGCACCAGCCCGTAGTGGCGGTCGCCGCGTGGCAGCAGCGCGGTCGGGCCGCCCGGCCCGAGGCGCTCGAACGCCGTGCCGTCGGGCTGGCCGTCGGTCCGCAGCCGGCAGACGAATAGCACCTGCCCGTAGTCGTGTCGCGCATGGCCGATACCCAGCGCGCGCCGCACGCCGCTGTCGGCGCCATCGGCCCCGACCAGCAGGCGCGTGCGCAGGTGGAGCGCGTCGCCCCCTCGGGACAACCGCACGTCGCGCAGTAACGACCCGCCGCTTGAGCCGACCGATGTCGCTTCGAAACGCATCGGGCGGTAGCGGACGATGCCCGGTAGCTCGGCCACGCGTGCTTCCAGCGCCTCTCCGAAGTCACGCGCCACCACCACGCGCCCGAACTCCTCGCGCCCATGACGACCCGCGTCCAGCACGACCCGCCCGAAATCGCCCTGTCGCGATACATGGATGCGCCGGATCGCGCCGGTCGGGGCGCGCAACTTCTGCATCACTCCCAACGCCGTCAGTGCATTCACCGACGCCTCGGCAAAACTGAGGTTGCGCTGGTCGAACACCGGCGGCAGCGACCCGGGCGCGGTCGCCTCCACCAGCCCGACATCCACGCCGATGCGCGCCAGTGCGATCGCCAGGCTGCTGCCAACCAGGCCGCCACCGACGATCAGGACGTCGTGCGTGCGCGCGTCGCGGGTGGCGCCATCGGGGGTCGTGGTACGCGCGGCATCGGGCTGCGGTGGCGCGGAGGTCGGGCTGGCCATTGCGCTATGCTACCGGGTCTGTCCGCTCGCCCATCCGCATGCTGATGAATCGTCCCGTTGCCTCGCTGCTGTCCCCCGGCCCGCTGGTACTCGCCGGCCTGATCCTCCTGGCCGCGCTCAGCCGGGTGCTGCCGCATCCGCCGAACTTCTCGCCGGTCGCGGCTGTGGCGCTGTTCGCCGGTGCGTACTTCGCTTCGCGCAAGTGGGCCTTCATCGTGCCGCTGGCGGCACTGGCGCTGTCGGACGTGGTGCTGGCATCGATGCACGGTGGCCTCTATGCCAGCTGGTTCGGCGGCACGGGCATCTGGCTGGTGTACGGCTGCATCGCGCTGACCACGGCCATGGGCCTGGGCTTGCGCGGTCGCGTCAACGGTGCGCGCGTACTGGGCTACTCGCTGGCCGGCTCGGTGCTGTTCTTCCTCGTCACCAACTTCGGCGCGTGGATCGGCAGCCCGATGTACCAGCAGACCTCCGCGGGCCTGGCGGCGGCGTACATCGCCGGCGTGCCGTTCTTCCAGTGGACGGTGCTGTCGACGCTGGCCTACTCGGCGCTGCTGTTCGGCGGCTTCGCGCTGCTGCGCCGCCAGGTGCCGGCGCTGCGCGCCCAGACCGCCTGACGCAGGGGCGGCCGACCGCCATGGGCAACCGCCTCTCCAAGATCTACACACGCACCGGCGACGACGGCACCACCGGCCTGGGTGACGGCCGGCGGGTGGACAAGGACTCGGCGCGGGTCGAGGCCTACGGCACCGTCGACGAGGCCAATTCGACGATCGGGCTGGTGCTGGCGGCGCCGGTGCCCGACGACGTCCGCGTGCTGCTGACCGCGGTGCAGCACCAGCTATTCGACCTGGGCGGGGAGCTGTGCATCCCCGGCCATGCGGCGATTTTCGATGCCGACATCGAGCGCCTGGAGCAACGCCTGGACGAGTTCAATGCCGACCTGCCCGCCCTGAAGGACTTCATCCTGCCCGGCGGCGGCGAGGCCGCGGCCCGCTGCCACGTTGCCCGCACCGTGGTGCGCCGCGCCGAGCGCGAAGCCGTGGCGTTGTCGCGCCTCGAGGAGGTCCGCCCGGAGGCCGTGCGCTACCTCAACCGGCTCTCGGACCTGCTGTTCGTGCTGGCACGCGTGCTGGCCCGTGACAGCGGCCACGGCGAGGTGGTCTGGAACCACGAGCGCCGGCGCGCATGAGCACGCTGCGGGCCTACACGCATCCGGCCTGCGCCACCCACGACCCCGGCCCCGGCCACGCCGAACGCCCGGCCCGGCTTGCGGCGGTGACCGATGCCCTGCGCGCCGCCTGGCCCGCGCTCGACTGGCATGAAGCGCCGCCGGCCACCCGCGGCCAGCTGCTGCGCGTGCACGACGATGCGTTGCTGGCACTGGTGCTGGACACGCCGGTCGAACAGCGTATCGCGCTTGATCCCGACACCTTCCTTGGACCGGGTTCGGCCGAAGCGGCGTTGCGGGCCGCGGGCGCGGGCGTGGCGGCGGTCGATGCGGTCATGGCCGGTGATGCGGATCGCGTCTTCTGCGCGGTGCGCCCACCCGGCCACCACGCGACCGGCTCGGTCGCGATGGGTTTCTGCCTCTTCAACAGCATCGCCGTGGCCGCGGCGCACGCCTGCGACCGCCACGGACTGGCGCGCGTGGCCGTCATCGACTTCGACGTCCACCACGGCAATGGCACGCAGGACATCTTCGATACCGACCCTCGGGTGATGTACCTGAGCTCGCACCAGGCGCCGCTGTATCCGGACTCGGGCCATGCCGACGAGCGCGGCGTGGGCAACGTGGTCAACGCGCCGCTGCCGCCAGGAGGGGATGGCGAGGTGTTCCGGCAGGCGTGGCGGGACGTCCTGCTTCCTGCCCTCGACGGCTTCCGCCCGCAACTGGTCCTGGTATCGGCCGGTTTCGATGGCCACCGGCTGGACCCGCTCGCGCAGTTGCAGCTGGAGGCCAGCGACTACGCGTGGCTGACCGGTGAGCTGGTGGCAATTGCCGATCGCCACGCCCACGGGCGCCTGGTGTCGATGCTGGAAGGCGGCTACGACCTGCAGGCCCTCGCCGAGTGCAGCGTGGCCCACGTGGGCGCGCTGCTGGACGGCACCGCCTGACATCCGAGGCCGGACCAGCCCGGGTATGGGCCATCCCGTCGACACTCAAGATGAACGCGCTGGCCGGGCGCAGGCCGGCAGCGTTGCCGGGCTGCGGTCGATGGGGCAAGCTTGGCGGCCATTTTCCAGCCCGGACCGCCGCGTGCGCAAACCCCCTCGCCTGTTGCCGCTCTCGATCTGCATCGCGCTGGCACTGCCGGCCCACGCGCAGGACGACGGCGAGGACTGGGGCCTGTGCCGCGTCACGGACGTGGTGCCGGCCTTTGGCGATGCACCCGCCCCCTTGGACAGCGCGAGCACACCCGAGGCCCGGGCGCAGGCACCGACCGACATCGAAGGCGGCAGCCTGGAGCGGGCGTCGGACAACGAGAACATCATCGTCCAGGACAATGTCCGACTGAGCCGCGGCGACCAGTTCCTGGGCACGGACCAGCTCGTCTACAACGCCGACACCGGGCGCTATACGGCCGAAGGCAGCATCCGCTACCAAGACGCCGGCATGCGGATCGTGGCCGAGCGCGCCGAGGGCGACCAGAACGCCGACACGCACCGCATCGAGGACCTGCAGTACCAACTGACGGAGCGACGCGGCAATGGTGGCGCCGAGCGTATCGAGCTGCGTGGCCGCTACGGCTCGCTGGTCGGTTCGACCTACACCACGTGCGACCCCAACGAGCCGGGCTGGCAACTGCGCGCCGGCCGCATCGACATCGACACCGAAGAGGGCATGGGTGTCGCCCGCAATGCCACCCTGCGGATCGGCAAGGTGCCCGTGCTGTACGTGCCGTGGTTCATGTTCCCCGTCGACGACCGTCGCCGCACGGGCCTGCTGTATCCGTCGATCTCGCTGTCGGGCCGCAACGGTCTGGACTGGAAGCAGCCGATCTACCTCAACCTGGCGCCCAACTACGACGCCACGCTGACCCCGCGCCTGATGACCGACCGCGGCGTGCAACTCGGCGGGGAGTTCCGCTGGCTCTATCCGGACGGCGGCGGCACGGTGTCGGGCGAGTGGATGGCTGACGACCGACTGCCCGAGCGCGAGCCGGACCGTTACCTGCAATCGATGGGCGAGCTGCCCGACGAGCGTGGCCTGTTCCGGCTGACCGCCAACCATGACCTCGACCAGACCTGGTATGCGCGGGCCAACCTGGGCTGGGTCAGCGACCCGCATTACCTGGAAGACTTCAGCAACAGCCTCTATGCGGTCTCGCGCTATTCCATCACCAGTACCGCAGGGCTTTACGGCCGCGGGCGGTACTGGGACGCCGGACTCATGGGCGACCGCCAGCAACTGGCCGACTACACGCTCACCGAGCGGCAGCTGCGCTACGACCGCCTGCCACGCGCCTATCTGAACTGGGCGCAGCCCGTGGGCCGCTGGTTCCAGGCTGGCGTGAACGCCGAAGCCGTGCGCTTCCAGCACTCGGTGCGCGACGAGGGCAGCCGGCTCGACATCAAGCCGTACCTGGCCATGCCCCTGGAAGGCGCCAGTTGGTTCATCACGCCCAAGGTGGCATGGCGCTACACCGCCTACCAGCTGGACGACGCGTTGGCCGAAGACGCGGGCGACGACGCGCCGACCCGCAGCCTGCCGATCACGTCCGTGGATGCAGGCCTGTTCTTCGACCGCGAAACCAGCCTGTTCGGTGAGCGTTACCTGCAGACCCTGGAGCCTCGCGTGTTCTATCTGAATGCGCCGTACCGCGACCAGGGCGGCCTGCCGTTGTTCGACACGCGGCCGATGACGTTCAGCTGGGGCCAGCTGTTCCGCGACAACCGCTACACCGGTCCCGACCGGCAGATCGACGCCAACCAGCTCACCACAGCCCTGACCACCCGCCTGATCAGCGAGGAGGACGGCCGCGAGCGCCTGTCGGCGAGCGTCGGCCAGATCCAGTACTTCGAGGACAGCCTGGTGGTCGTGCCCGGCGAAACACCGGTCGAAAAAGGCAAGTCCGCCTGGGTGGCGGATGTCGGCTTCTCGCCGACCAACCGCTGGACCATCAATGCGGCCTACCAGTGGGACCCCAAGTTCCGCCAGGAGGACCTCGCCAGCATCCGCGCCCGCTACCTCGTGGGCGACTACGGGGTGGTCAACCTGGGCTATCGCTACCGGCGCGACCTGGTCGAGCAGGTGGATTTCTCTTTCCTCTACCCGATCAACCAGAACTGGAGCCTCGTCGGCCGCTATTACTACTCGCTGGAAGACGACAAGCTGCTCGAATCCATTGCCGGTATCCAGTGGGAAAGCTGCTGCCTGGCCGCCCGCCTCGTCGCCCGACGCTACATCCGCGACCGCGACGGCGACCTGGACGATTCGCTCCGGCTGGAGATCGAACTCAAGGGCCTGGGCTCGGCCGGCCAGAAGACGGAGGGCGTATTGCGGCGTGCTATTCTCGGCTACGACCGCGACGACCTCTACCTCGTCCCGCCGTCCTCCCTGCCGACCGGCAACGTCGAACACACCCCCGATCCGATCCTATGAAGATATCCCTCGCGTGCGTCCTCGCCGCGACGCTGATGGCGTCGCCCGTCCTGGTTCCGTTCCACGCCCACGCACAGGCTCCGGCCGTGCAGCCGATCGAAGGCATCGTCGCGGTGGTGGACGAGGACGTCGTCCTGCGCAGCGAGCTCGATCGCGCCATGGCCAACATCCTGTCCCAGTACGCCGGTCGCGAAAACCAGTTGCCGCCGCGTGAGGTACTCGAGCGCCAGGTCATCGAGCGGCTGGTGCTGGTCAAGCTGCAGGTGGCCCGCGCCAACGCCACCGGCGTTCGGGTGAGCGACCAGGAAGTCGACCAGGCCGTCGCAGGCATCGCCGGACAGAACGGCTTGAGCGTCGAGCAACTTTCGCAGCAGCTCGCGCGCGACGGCAGCACGTTCGCGGAGTTCCGCAGTTCGATCCGCGACGAGCTGACCATCCAGCGCCTGCGCCAGCGTTTTGCGCAGAGTCGCGTGTCGGTCAGCGAGGCGGAGATCGACGCGGCCATGGAGGCACAGCAGGGCACCGGCCAGCAGTACCGGCTGGCGCATATCCTGGTGGCGGTGCCGGAAGCGGCCACGCCCGAGCAGCTGCAGACCGCTCAGGAAAAGATCGAGGGCGTGAAGAGCCTGCTGGATCGCGGCGAGATGGATTTCGCGGCCGCGGCGGTGCGCTACTCCGACAGCCCCAACGCGCTGGAAGGCGGCGAGCTGGGCTGGCGCAGCCTGGACGAGATCCCGACCGCGTTTGCACAACTGGTCCGCGGGCTCCAGCCCGGGCAGGTCAGTGCGCCGCTGCGCGGGCCGAGCGGTTTCCAGCTGCTGCAGCTGGTCGAGGTGCGCGACGCCAGCCAGGGCGAGCCGAGCATGGTGACGCAGTACCGCGCCAGCCACATCCTGGTGCGCGTCGGTAACGGCGTCGAAGACGCCGAGGCCAAGGCCTCCGCCGACACCCTGCGCGCCCGTATCGCCGGTGGCGCGGACTTCGCCGAAGTCGCGCGCGAAAGTTCGCAGGACACCAGCTCGCAGGCGCGCGGTGGCGACCTGGGCTGGTTCACCCGCGACCAGTTCGGCCCGGAGTTCGGCACCGCCGTTGCCGCGCTGGCCGATGGCGAAGTGTCGCAGCCGCTTCGTACCGAGGCCGGCTGGCACATCATCCAGCGCCAGGAAAGCCGACAGGCCGACATCGGCGACAGCAACCGACGCGCCCAGGTCAGCGAGACCATCGGCCGTCGCAAGCTGGAAGACGAGTGGAACCGGTTCCTGCGCGAGATCCGCGGCGAAGCCTTCGTCGACGTACGCGTGGGCCAGGCGGCCGCCGAGGAGACCCAGGCGCCCGCAACGGGCGGCTGACGTGGGATCCGGCCCGTTGCCACGGCTCGCGCTGGTCCCTGGCGAGCCGGCCGGCGTCGGTCCCGAACTCTGCGTGCGGCTGGCACAGCGGCCGCGCGATTACAGCCTGACCGCGTTCGCCGACCCGGCCACCCTGCGTGACGCCGCCGGCTGGCTCGACCTTCCATTGGAGCTGGTCGAACCCGACGCGGCCGCAGCCGGCACACGCCCGGGCACGCTGGCCTGCGTCGCCATCCCGCTTGCGCAGCCGGCCGAGCCCGGACGTCCCGACCCCGCCAACGCCGCCAGCGTCGTGCGCGCCCTGCATGCCGCAGCCGACGCATGCCAGCGCGGCACCTTCGATGGTGTCGTGACCGGCCCGGTACACAAGGCCACCATCAACCTCGGCGGCATCGCCTACACGGGCACCACCGAGCTGCTGGCCGATCGCGCCGGTTGCGACGTGGTCATGATGCTGGCCAACGCCACCGTCCGCGTGGCGCTGGCGACGACCCACCTGCCCCTGCGCGACGTCGCCGACGCGATTGCCGACGCCCCGCTGGAGCGCACGCTCCGCATCCTCCACCACGCGCTGCTGCGCGACTTCGGCGTTCGGACACCGACGATCGCGGTGCTTGGCCTGAACCCGCATTCGGGCGAGGCCGGCCATCTCGGGCGCGAGGAGATCGACGTCATTGAACCGGTGCTCGCGCGCCTTCGTGCGGAGGGCATGCACCTCGTCGGCCCGCTGCCGGCCGACACAGCTTTCCTGCCCGCCAAGCTGCGCGGCTTCGATGCGGTGCTCGCGATGTACCACGACCAGGGCCTGCCGGTGCTGAAGTTCAGCGGCTTCGAGGAGGCCGTCAACGTCACGCTCGGCCTGCCCTACCCACGCGTGGCCGTCGACCACGGCACGGCGCTCGAGCTCGCTGGCCAGGGCACCGCCGATCCGTCCAGCCTGTTCGCCGCGGCCGATACGTGCGCGCGCATCGTCCACGCGCGCGCGGCGTTCGGTCCGGCGCGTGCAGGCTGAGCCGCGCCATACCGACCGACCCGGACTCCCACCCATGCCCGCCACACCCTTCACCGAGCCGGCCAAGAAACACCTCGGCCAGCACTTCCTGCATGACCGCAGCTACGTCGACCGCATCGTCCAGGCCGTCGGACCCGTGCTCGATCCGCAGTCGGGCGAACGCCTGGTCGAGATCGGGCCGGGCCAGGGTGCGATCACGTTCCCGCTGCTAAAGCGGCACGGCGCGCTGACGGTGATCGAGTTCGACCGCGACCTGATCGCGCCGTTGACGGAAGCCGCCCGCGCGCATGGCGAGTTGAACGTCATCCATCGCGACGTGCTGAAGGTCGACTTCACCGAACTGGCCGACGGCGTAACGAACCGGATCCGGCTGGTCGGCAACCTGCCCTACAACCTGTCCTCGCCGATCCTGTTCCATGTGCTGGACCACGCGCCGGTGGTCAGGGACATGGTGTTCATGCTGCAGAAGGAGGTGGTCGACCGCATGGCCGCGCCCCCCGGCAGCAAGGTCTACGGGCGGCTGAGCGTGATGTTGCAGGCCTACTGCCACGTCGAGGCGCTTTTCATCGTGCCACCGGGGGCATTCCGGCCGCCACCGAAGGTCGACTCCGCCGTCGTGCGCCTGGTGCCACGCGACCCGTCCGACGTCGGCATCGACGACCCCGCGCTGTTCGCGCGCGTGGTGCGCGACGCCTTCGGCCAGCGACGCAAGACGCTGCGCAATGCGCTCTCGCAGGTCTGCGACGCCGCGGCGATCACTGCGGCCGGCATCCGTCCCGAGCTGCGCGCCGAGCAACTGCCCGTGGCCGACTTCGTGCGGCTCGCCAATGCACTCGCCACGGATGCGGC
>MIDV01000031.1:42673-50825 GCA_001830245.1 Lysobacterales bacterium RIFOXYA1_FULL_69_10
CACCGGGACGACGCCCGCCGCGCGCTGAGTTCGAAGGGGGTACGGGCGGCACCTGGCTGCCAAGGTGGATTCGGCTGCAACGCCGCGTCGATGCGGGTTTTCATGCCCAATGCACCGCGCGGCCGCGTAAACTTCGCGCCTATGGAGTCCCGCCCCGCCTACGCCGTCGACATCGAAGTCGCGACCCGCTTCCTGGACGAGCAGTCCGCGCCTGAGCAGGACCGCTACGTATTCGCCTACACCATCCACATCCACAACAGTGGATGCGTGCCGGCGCAGTTGCTCAGCCGCCGCTGGCGGATCACCGATGCCAACGGCAAGGTGCAGGAGGTGCGCGGCGAAGGCGTGATCGGGCAGCAGCCGCACCTCGATCCGGGCGAGGACTTCGAATACACGTCCGGCGCCGTGCTGGAAACCGACCTGGGCACGATGGAAGGCAGCTACGCCATGGTCGCCGATGACGGAACGCGCTTCGAGGTACCCATCCCGGCGTTCACGCTGAGCGTGCCGCGGACCCTGCACTGATGGCCCGGCCATGAGCGTCTGGGCCATCGGCGACCTCCAGGGCTGCTATGACGCGACGCGTCGGCTGCTGGACACGATCGCGTTCGACTCGGCGCGCGACACGCTCTGGTTCTGCGGCGACCTGGTCAACCGCGGCGGGCAGTCGCTGGAGACCCTGCGGCTGGTGCACTCGCTACGCGACAATGCCGTCGTCGTGCTGGGCAACCACGACCTGTCGCTGCTGGCGATTGGCGAGCGACGCGAGGAAGAACAGCGCAAGGTCAACCCCGACCTGCAGCGCATCGTGCTGGCGGACGACCGCGACGAGCTGCTGGGCTGGCTGCGCCGGCAGAAGCTGGTGCATGTCGACCGCGAACTCGGCTGGATGATGCTGCACGCCGGCATGCTGCCGTCGTGGACGACGCAGCAGGCCGAGAAGCTGGCGCGCGAGGTCGAGGACACGCTGCATGGCCCCCAGGCGCCGCGCCTGCTCCGGCACATGTACGGCGACCAGCCGGCCTGGAACCCGCGCCTGGGCGGCATGGACCGCCACCGCGCGATCATCAATGCGTTCACCCGCCTGCGTTACTGCTCACCGCGTGGCCGCATCGCGTTCGAGGAGAAGGGCGAGCCCGGCACGCAGGCCGCCGGCCTGTACCCGTGGTACGCAACGCCGGGCCGCGCGGCGCGCGACCTCAAGATCGTCTGCGGCCACTGGTCCACGCTGGGGCTCTTCATCGGCCATGGCGTGCATGCCATCGACACCGGCGCGGTCTGGGGCGGAAAGTTGACGGCGCTGCAGCTGGACACCGATGAGCTGCGCGTCGTGCAGGTGGCCGGCCGCGACGTGCCGGCCAACCCGCCGCGCCCGCGCGCCGGCAAGAAGCCGCGCAACGGCCAGCGCCATCACCGGCGCGGCAAGGGCGGCCGCGGCGACGCGCAGCCTCAGCCGCCCCGTCCGTCCAGCGACTCGTAGTCCACGAACTCGAACGCCAGCGCATGGCGCGCGTCGGCCGGGTGTGGCTCGCGGTGCGTCACGCGCCAGTGCGCCGCGTCGAACGCCGGGAAGTACGCATCGGCATCCGCCACCTCGGTGCCGACGTGCGTCAGGTGCATCCGGCAGGCGAGCGGCAGGCACAGGGTGTAGACCTCACCACCGCCGATCACGCACAGCTCCTGCGCACCCAGCTCACGCGCCTGCTGCAACGCCGCGTCCACTGACGCCACCACCTGCATGCCCTCGAACGGGACAGCGCCCGAGCGCGTCAACACGAGGTTCGCCCTGCCCGGCAGCGCGCGGCCGAGAGATACGGCGGTACGCCGCCCCATCAGCACCGGCTTGCCCAGCGTCAGCGCCTTGAAGCGCTTGAGGTCGTCAGGCAGGCGCCACGGCAGGTCGTTGTCGCGCCCGATGGCGCGATTGCGGTCCAGTGCGGCGATCAGCACCAGCGCTGGCATGGGCGAAGCTGGGGTCAAACCGCCACCGGCGCCTTGATCGCCGGATGCGGGTCATAGCCTTCGATGGCGATGTCGTCGAAGCCGAACGCGAACAGATCGGTGACCGCCGGGTTCAGGCGCAACTCCGGCAACGCGCGCGGCGTGCGTGACAGCTGCTGGCGTGCCTGTTCGAAGTGATTGGAATACAGGTGCGCATCGCCCAGCGTGTGCACGAAATCGCCGACGCCGAGCCCGCAGGCCTGCGCCACCATGTGCGTCAGCAGCGCGTAGCTGGCGATGTTGAACGGCACGCCCAGGAAGATGTCGCCGCTGCGCTGGTAAAGCTGGCAGCTCAACTTGCCGTCGGCGACATAGAACTGGAACAGCGTGTGGCACGGCATCAGCGCCATGTCTGGCAGGTCGGCGACGTTCCAGGCCGAGACGATCAGCCGGCGCGAATCCGGATTGCGCCTGATCTCCTCGACCACCCAGCGGATCTGGTCGATCTCCACGCCGTCCGCGCCTGCCCAGCGGCGCCACTGCTTGCCGTACACCGGGCCGAGCTCGCCGCCCTCGTCCGCCCACTCGTCCCAGATCGAGACCTTGTTCTCGCGCAGGTAGGCAACGTTGGTCTCGCCCTTCAGGAACCAGAGCAGCTCGTGGATGATCGAGCGCAGGTGCAGCTTCTTCGTGGTGACCAGCGGGAAGCCGTCCTCCAGGTTGAAGCGCATCTGCCAGCCGAACACCGAGCGCGTGCCGGTGCCGGTGCGGTCGGCCTTCTCGCGGCCGTGGTCGAGGACGTGGCGCAGCAGGTCGAGATAGGCGTCCATGTCAGCTCCGGGGGGCAGCAGCGACGGGTGCGGGCGCCAGCGTTGGCGAGCGCCGCGACAGCCACAGCAGGAACAGGCCGAGCGCGACCAGCGGCAGGCTCAGCACCTGCCCCATCGTCAACCAGCCGAAAGCGAGATACCCGAGCTGCGCGTCGGGCACGCGAACGAACTCGACCACGAACCGGAACACGCCATACAGCAGCGCGAACAGGCCCGACACCGCGTAGCGCGGCCGCGGCTTCTTCGAGAACCACCAAAGCGCAACGAACATCACCAAGCCCTCAAGCAGCGCCTGGTAGAGCTGCGAGGGATGGCGCGCATAGGCATCCAGCGCGCCCGAGGCGTGAAGCTCGCGCAGGCGCTCCATCGAGGCGCCGGTATATTCGCCCATCGGCGCGTTCGGGAAGACGACGCCCCAGCCGGCTTCCGTAGGCTTGCCCCACAACTCACCGCCGATGTAATTGCCCAGTCGACCGAAACCCAGCCCCGGCGGCACCAGCGGCGCGACGAAGTCCATCACGTCGAAGAAGTGCAGGCGATGCCGGCGTGCCCACCACAGCGCCGCGGCCATTACGCCGACGAGGCCGCCGTGGAAGCTCATGCCGCCCTCCCAGATCCGCACCAGCATCAGCGGGTCGTCGAGCAGCGCGTCGAAGGCATAGAAAAAGACGTAACCGAGCCGACCGCCCAGCACGACGCCGAGCATGGCGTAGAACAACAGGTCGCCGTAGGCCTGTTCGTCGACGCCGGGCAGGCGGCCCTGGCGCACCCGCAGGCGACCCAGCCACCACGCCAGGCCGAAGCCGAGCAGGTACATGACGCCATACCAGTGGATCTGGAGCGGACCCAGGTCCAAGGCGATCGGGTCGATCTGGTGCAGGATGGTCATGCGGCCTCGGGCTGTCGGCAATGCCGGCTATTGTGCCCGACGGACGCGAGCCGCCGAACGCGCCGGAAGTCCTGTCGGACGGATGCTGGCCTGCGGCGGCAGCGAATGCTCAGAGCACCCGCGGCCGGTTGCACAGTTCGTTGTCGGCGCCGCCTTCGGTGGGCGGGAAGTGCGGCGAGATCAACGCGGCCATCGCTTCGACGCCCGCGACGATGGCGGCAGCGGGCTCGCCGGCCCGCAGGCCCTGTTCGATGCGCTCGCACGCCGCGCGCCACTCGCCGGCATCGACACGGCCGTCGAAGCCGCGGTCGGCCACGATTTCGATCCGGTGGTCGGCGACCAGCAGGTACAGCAGTACGCCGTTGTTGCCGGAGGTGTCCCAGACGCCCAGGCGGGCGAACACCTCACGGGCGCGTTCGCGCGGCGATTGGCCATCCCACAGGGCGCTGGCGGGCAGCCCGGCCTCCACCGCGAAGCAGATCTCACCGTCGTGCAGCCGCTCGGAGGCCTCGATCGCATCGGCAATGCGCGCCATCGCACCTGCGTCCAGCCACCGCTCGACCGAAGGCGCGAACAGGTGGCGCAGCCATCGCGTCAGGCTGGCCATGTCACCAACTCCCTGAGGCGCCACCGCCTCCGCTCATGCCGCCGCCACCCGACCAGCCGCCACCGCCACCGAAACCGCCGCCACCCCAGTGGCCGCCGCCCATGCCACCCCAGGTCCCGGCGTGGCCATGGCCGCTGCGGGCGAAGCGCCCGCTTGGCGCAGCGGCCAGGCCGAACAACAACCCGATCACGCCGCCGATAAGTCCCGTGGCCAGCGAGCCCAGCAGCCAGCCGACGCCGCCCGATGCCGCCGCCCCCGCCAGGCCACGCAGGGGGCGCGGCGCGCGGCCGAAAATCGCACGCACGAACTGCGCGACGAAGACCGCCGCGAATACCGCCAGGATCCAGCCGCCCCCGGAGCGCCCGCGCTCGCGCGCGCTGTCGGCCATCGGCGGCGGCAACGGCTCGCCGTCGACCAGGCCGACCAGCACCCCGGTTGCCTGTTCGATGCCGCCGGCGTAGTCGCCCTCGCGGAAGCGGGGCACCAGGTATTCCTGCACCACGCGCGAGGCGGTGGCGTCGGGAATAGCGCCTTCCAGTCCGTAGCCCACCTCGATGCGCACCCGCCGGTCGTCCTTGGCGACCAGCAGCAGCACGCCGTCGTCGACGCCCTCGCGGCCCAGACGCCACTGGTCGAACACCCGCACGGCGTACTGGGCGATGTCCTCGGGTTGCGTGGTCGGCACCACCAGCACCTGCAGCTGGCTGCCCTTGCGGCGCTGCAGGTCGAGCGCCTGCGCCTGGAGGCGCGCACGGGCCGCCGCGTCCAGGGTGGCCGTGGTATCGACCACGGGCGTATCCAGTGCCGGGATCGGGGCCAGATCCTGCGCCGATACGGTCGTGGCGAGCAGCAGCGCCGCGCACGCGACGACACCGGCCAGCCGGATGCGCAGCCGCTTGGGCCATGCCGCCATGGCGTGCTCAGCCAGCCGCGGGTGCGGGCGACTCGAAGTCGACCGTCGGCGGCTCGGCCAGTTCGGCCTCGTTCTCCACCGAGAAGTTGGGCTTGGGCGCGTAGCCGAAGAGCTTGGCGGTGAGGTTCTGCGGGAACGAGCGGATGTAGGTGTTGTAATCCTGCACCGCCTGGATGTAGCGCTGGCGCTCCACGGTGATGCGGTTCTCGGTGCCTTCCAGCTGCGCCTGCAGTTGCAGGAAGTTCTGGTTGGCCTTGAGCTGCGGGTAGTTCTCGGCCACGACCAGCAGGCGGCCGATCGCGCTCTGCAACTCGCCCTGCGCCTGCTGGAACTGCTCGATCGACGCCGGGTCGTCGGCATTGACGTTGATGCTGCCCACGCGCGAGCGCGCCTCGGTCACCGCCGTCAGCACCTCGCGCTCATGGCTGGCGTAGCCGCGCACGCTGGCGACCAGGTTGGGCACCAGGTCGGCGCGCCGCTTGTAGACGTTGAGCACCTGCGACCAGGCCGCGTTCACGGCCTCGTC
This sequence comes from Lysobacterales bacterium RIFOXYA1_FULL_69_10, assembly GCA_001830245.1. GTDB lineage: Bacteria > Pseudomonadota > Gammaproteobacteria > Xanthomonadales > Xanthomonadaceae > Lysobacter_C. Next base: position 48,380 of record MIDV01000031.1, read on the forward strand.
CTTCTGCTGGATGGTGTTGTAGCCGCAGCCCGACAGCAGCAGCGCGGCGAGGGCCAACGCGCCGGCACGCAGGCCAGCACGACGCAGGACGGTGAGGGACATGGGGCGGCTCCGACGCGGGCGATGGCGCATTGCACCACCGCCCCCCGGCCGCGCGCAATGGACGCGGCGTGACGACGCGCCGCGTCGCCGTCAGGTCTCCAGCACCCGGCGGCGGCTGTTGCGGCGCGCCCACAGGTTGAGGATCTCGACCAGCGCCGAGAAGCCCATGGCACCGTAGATGTATCCACGCGGGATGTGCATCTCCAGGCCGTCGGCGACCAGGTACACGCCGATCAGCACGATGAAGGCCAGCGCCAGCATCTTGATGGTCGGGTTGCGATCGATGAACTTGCCCAGCGGCGTGGCCGCCATGAGCATCACCGCGACCGCCAGCAGGATGGCCACGACCATGATCCAGGTCTGGTTGGCCAGGCCGACGGCGGCGATGACCGAGTCCAGCGAGAACACGATATCGATTACCGCGATCTGCGCGATCACCATCCAGAACGAGGCCAGCGGCTTGGTGTGGACGTCCTCGGACTCGTGCTCGCCCTCGATCGAGTCGCGGATTTCCATCACGCCCTTGACCACCAGGAAGGCACCGCCCAGGACCAGTACCAGGTCGCGCACCGAAATGCCCTGCCCCAGCACGGTGAACAGGTCGCTCGTCAGGCCGGCCAGCCACGCCAGCGTGAGCAGCAGCGCGATGCGGGTGATGCACGCCACCGCGATGCCGAACTTGCGTGCGACCTCGCGCTGGTGCACCGGCAGCTTGCTGACCGCGATGGAGATGAAGACCAGGTTGTCGATGCCCAGCACGATCTCGATGGAGCTGAGGGTGATGAGGGTCAACCAGACCTGCGGATCGGAAAGCATTTCAAGCACGGAAGGAATTCCTTGGGCGAGAACGAATAATGGGGTGCAGCTGTCAGGGCTGGAGCAGGCGCGGCACCAGGATCACGCCCCAGGTCAGGGCCACGTTGAGCATCAGCACGAACACGGCCGCCGATCCCATGTCCTTGGCGCGGCCGGCCAGCTCGTGGAACTCGGCGCCGTAGCGCTCGATCACCGCCTCGATGGACGAGTTCAGCAGCTCCACGCTCATCACCAGCAACATCGAACCGATCAGCAGCACGCGCTCCACCGGCGTGTCGCCGAGCCACCAGGCCAGCGGTGCCAGCACCGCGAACAGGTAGACCTCCAGGCGGAACGACGACTCGTGCAGCCATGCCGCCCATAGGCCCTGCATCGACCACTTCGCGGCCTTGAGGATGCGGTCCGGACGGCGCGGCAGGTGGCCGAGTTCGTCGGCCATCTCAGGCACGCTCCATGGTCATGGCATCGGCAGAGGCTGGCGAGCGCAGGGCGCTCGGGAACGCGTGCGTTTTCGGCATGGAGTGGATGGCGGCAGCTTGGAGGGGTTGGCCCCGGCGTGCGCCGGCGCCACGGCCCGGGCCGGCCGCAAGGCCGCGATTTTGCCACAAGCCCCGCACTCCACGCCGGCTCGACCCGTTCAGGTCCATGGACGGTGGGGGCCGAAGGCAGGGCCTGCCGCCTCCGCGTCAGCGCGCGTCGTCCGCCTCGTGGATGGCCGTGCCGCGGCGGCCGTCGGGGTGGATCCAGCCGCGGAACATGCTGCCGCTGTTGAACGGCATGGCGATGTTGCCGTCGGCGTCCAGCGCGATGGCGCCGCCGTCGCCCCCGTCGGCCGGCACGATCCGGTTGACGACCTCCTCGGCCGCCTCGGCCAGGCTGTCGCCACGGTAGGCCACGCGGGCGCAGATGTCGTGCGCCACGGCGTTGCGGATGTAGAACTCGCCCCAGCCTGTGCCCGATACCCCGCAGCGCGCGTCCGCCCATGTGCCCGCGCCGATCACCGGCACGTCGCCGACCCGGCCCCACTTCTTGTTGGTCATGCCGCCGGTACTGGTCGCGGCGGCAATGTGGCCGTGCACGTCCAGCGCCACCGCGCCGACGGTGCCGAAGTACGCATCCGGCGCCTCGCCGATGGCGGCCTTGCGTTGCGCGTTTTCCAGTGCACGGCGGCGCGACTCGGTATCGAACCAGTCGTTGGGCACGCGTGCGATATCGGTCCGGGTGTCGGCGAAGGCCTCGGCCCCGTCGCCGGCCAGGAATACGTGCGGGCTGTGCTCCATCACCGCCCGGGCCAGCCGGACCGGATTGCGCACCGTGGTCAGCCCGGCCACCGCACCGGCGCGCCGGGTGTGGCCTTCCATCACAGCCGCGTCCAGGTCGTGGCCACCCTCGGCGTTGAACACCGCACCCTTGCCGGCGTTGAAACGCGGCGACTCCTCCAGAACCAACACCGCCGCCTCCACCGCGTCCAGCGCGGTGCCGCCGGCGGCGAGGATCGCGTGCCCGGCACCCAGCGCGCGGTCGAGCG
>MIDV01000031.1:50839-51014 GCA_001830245.1 Lysobacterales bacterium RIFOXYA1_FULL_69_10
CGCACGTCGGCCTCGCTCAGGGCGTCCTTCGGCACGAAACCGGCGCCGCCGTGGATCACCAGCGCGGTGCGCGGCGAAGGCGAAGGCGGGGGCGTCGGGTCGGCGGCGGGGGCCTGGGCGTGGGCGTTCATGGCGGCAAGTGCGATCAGCAGGGTGAGGAGACGCATGGCGGATC
>MIDV01000031.1:51027-65536 GCA_001830245.1 Lysobacterales bacterium RIFOXYA1_FULL_69_10
CCGGCGAGGATAGCGCCGCGTCACTGCTGCCGCAGCGCCTCGATCGGGTCCAGCTGCGAGGCCTTGCGCGCCGGGTAGTAGCCGAAGAACAGCCCCGTGGCGATGGAGAAGCCGGCCGCCATGGCGATCACCTGCCCGTTGAGCGCCACCGGCAGCGTCCCGAGACGGCCCACCAGCAGCGCGCCGACGATACCGATCGCGATGCCGACGATGCCGCCGACCAGCGAGATCAGCATGGCCTCGGCAAGGAACTGCCGCCGGATGTCGGTCGGCCCGGCGCCCACGGCCATGCGCAGCCCGATCTCGCGGATCCGCTCGGTCACCGACACCAGCATGATGTTCATGATGCCGATGCCGCCCACGATCAGAGAGATCGAGGCCACCGCGCCCAGCAGAAGCGACATCAGCCGGGTGGTCTGCGTCCGGGTGGCGACGATCTCGGCGATGTTGCGCACGCGGAAGTCGTCCTCGTCGCCGGGCTGGATGCGGTGGCGCTGGCGCAGCAGCGCCTCGATCTGCCCCTGCACGTAGGCCAGGTCGTCGGCCACGGCCACGCCGACCGCGATCTGCTGGACCGCGCCCGGCGGCAGGCCGGTGCTGCCCTGCAGGCGGCGCCGGCCGGTTTCCAGCGGCACCAGCACCACGTCGTCCTGGTCCTGGCCCCAGCCACCCTGGCCCTTCGCGGCCAGGGTGCCGACCACTGTGAACGGCACCCGCCCGATGCGCACGGACTGCCCGACTGCCGGTGCATCGCCGAACAGTTCCCGGCGCACGCTGTCGCCCAGGATCACCGGCTTGCTGGCACCGCCGTAGTCGCGTGCGTCGAAAACGGCGCCCTCCGCGATCTCCCAGCCTTCCAGTGCGAAGAAATCCGGCTGCACGCCTTCCCAGCTCGTCGCCCAGTTGTTTTCGGCGAACACCACCTGCGCGCTGCCGCGCAGGGAGCCGGCGACGTACTGCACCTCGGGGATCTCGTTGCGGATCGCCTCGGCGGCGTCCTCGTCGAGCGTGTAATAGCTGCTCGCGCTGAGGCGCGCGCCGCCGGGGCCGCGGCGCGAACCCGGGCCGACGTCCAGCCGGTTGGAGCCCAGCCCCGAGACCAGCTTGTCGATCTCCGCCTGCGTGCCCTGTCCCACCGAAACCATAACGATCACCGCGGCGATGCCGATGATCACGCCCAGCGAGGTCAGCGCGCTGCGCAACCAGTTACCGCGCAGGGCGAACACGGCGGTGCGCATCACCTCCCATGCGCTCATGCGGCCTCCTCCTCGTGCATGCGCCCGTCGCGCATCACGAACACGCGGTCGCAATGGGCGGCCACGTCCGCGTCATGCGTGATCAGCACCACGGTGTGGCCACGCCGCTGGAGCTGCTTGAAAAGCGCCAGGATTTCCTCACCGGTGCGGCTGTCGAGCGCCCCGGTGGGTTCGTCGGCCAGCAGGATGGGCGGCTCGTTGATCAACGCCCGCGCAATGGCGACGCGCTGTTGCTGGCCACCCGACAGCTCGTTCGGGCGGTGGCCGGCGCGTTCGCCCAGGCCGACCGACTCAAGGGCGGCCTGCGCCCGCGACTGGCGCTCGTCGGGCGACACGCCCACGTACCCCATCGGCAGCGCGACGTTGTCCAGCGCACTCATGCGCGGCAGCAGGTGGAAGCCCTGGAAGACGAAGCCGATCTTGTCGCGGCGCAGCCGCGCACGGGCCTCGGCATCCAGCGTGGCGACGTCCTCGCCATCGCAGAGGTAGCGGCCGGACGACGGCGTGTCGAGGCAGCCGATGAGGTTCATCAACGTCGACTTGCCCGAGCCCGACGGCCCCATGATGGCGACGAACTCGCCGGCCCGGATGTCCAGGTCGACGCCATCCAGCGCGACCACTTCCGCCTGGGTGCCAGGCGAATAGACCTTGCCCAGTCCTTGTGCATGGATCACGGCGCGGCTGTCGCTGGTGCCGACGGCTGCGCTCATCCGGCGTCGCGCTCGATGCCGACGATCACGCGGTCGCCGTCCTCGACGCCGGTCACTTCGGTGCTGGCGCCGTCGCTGGCACCGACACGGACCATGACCCGTTGCGGCTGTCCGTCCACCAGCCGGTACAGCGGCGCACGCCGGGCGCCGGCCAAGGCGAGGAGTTCGGCCTGCCATCGCTCCCGCTGTGCGTCCGACAGGCTGGCGGCGAAACCGGAGAACTGCGCCTGGATGCGCTCCAGCATGCGCTGGCGCATCGCCGCGGACGCGCCCGTCCCGCCACCTGCACGGCGGTTGCCACCGCGCCCGCCGCCGAACAGGTTGGGCGTCGAGGTCGATCCCGACGCCCCGGCGCGCGCGGCCGCCTGCGCCGCCTGCGCCGCCTGGCGCTCTCGCATCGCCTCAATCTCGCGGTCGAACACCGCGCGCTGCTCGGCGGTCAGCGAAAGCCCGTCGGCAATGTTCGACAGATCGCCCGACATGTCGCCGCGGCCGCGCATGGCTCCGGCCTCCGCGGCCGGCGCGTCGCCGTCCTCGGCCGGCTTCCAGCGCAGCGCCGCGTTGCTGACCCGCAGCACGTCGTCGCGCCGGCTCACCTCGATCTCGGCGTTGGCGGTCATGCCCGGCAACAGCACCTCGTCACGGTTGTCGACGGCCACGACCACCGGATAGGTGATGACGTTGTTGGTGTTGGTGGCCGCCAGGCGCACCTGCTGCACCTCGCCCCGGAACTGGCGGTCGGGAAACGCGTCGACACTGAACCCCACGCCCTGCCCCACGCGCACCTGGCCGATGTCGGCCTCGTCGATGGCCAGCACGATCTCCATCTTCGACAGGTCTTCGGCAATCTGGAACAGCACCGGCGACTGCAGGCTGGCGGCGACGGTCATGCCCGGCTCGACCGTGCGCGTGAGCACCACGCCGTCCACGGGCGAGCGGATCACGGTGCGCTGGAGGTTGAGCCGCGACGTCTGCGTGGAAGCCAGCTGGCGCGTGATCTCCGCCTGCGCCGCACCCACCTGTGCGCGGGCCTGGTCCAGCGCCGCGCGTGCGAGGTCGGCATCGGCACGCGCCACCAACTGGTCGTCGGCCAGCGCCGCCTTGCGGGTGTAGTCGGCCTGCGCGTTACGCAGCGTCGCCTGCGCCGTGGCCAGGCTTGCGCGGGCGCTGCGGACACCGGCGTCGCCCTGGGCGATCTGCGCATCGAACGTACTGGGATCGATCCGCGCAATGACCTGGTCGCGCGCGACGCGGTCGTTGAAGTCGGCCAGCACCTCCGTCACCTGGCCTGACACCTGGCTGCCGATGTCGACCGTGGAAATCGCCGCGAGCGTGCCGGTGGCCGAAATCGATACCCGCACGTCGCCGCGCTCCACCGTCTCGGTGCGGTAGCCACTGCCGGCGGCTTCGGCCCGTTGCTCGCGCATGAAATACGCGCCACCCGCGACGACGGCGATGACCGCGAGGCCGAGCCAGACGGCACGGCGGGGAATCCGGCCGCGGGACACGGGCGGGCGCGTGGAAGGACGTGGCATGGGCGGACCTGGTCGACGGGGGACGCACGGTGAACGCGCGGGTCACTCGCAGGTTGACGTGGACGGCGCGGAGCGGAGTCGCCGGTTCAGTTGTCGCCTTGCGGCTGCACGAAGCGGATCGTGGCCACGGTGCCGCTGTCCACCCGGCTCTCCAGCGTCACCGGCCACCCGAAGCGTTCACCCAGCCGGTGCACGATCGACAAGCCCATGCCCTTGCCCTCCTCGCGCGAGAAGTCATGGCGGTAGAAGGGCTTGAAGGCGTTACGCAGGGCGTCCTCCCCCATGCCGATGCCGGTGTCGCGGATCTCGATCCGGTCGGGCGCCATCCGGACTTCGATGCGGCCCCGGTCGGTGAAGCGCGCCGCGTTGCTGACCAGGTTCCCGACCATCACGTTGAGCACCTTGGGGGGCGCGACCAGGCGCGGCGCGCCCTCGTCGATCACTTCCACTTCGACCGGCTTGCCAACCAGCATCGGCCGGACCCGGTCGACCTCGTCGTGCACGATCTCGGCCACGTCGACCGCCTCGCTCTGCAGGGCGACATCCGCCTCGCGAGCCAGGATCAGGAAGGCGTCGATCACGGCCTCCATGTCCCGGCCGGCGCGTTGCACGCGCAACAACGACCGCTGCGACCGGGCCGACATGTCCGGGTCGGACAGCAACAGGTCCGTGGCGACCCGGATGACCGTGAGTGGCGTGCGCAGTTCGTGGCTGGCGTCGCGGGTGAAGTCCCGCTCGCGCGCCACGAACTCGCCGACACGGTCGGCCAGTTCCGCCAGGGCCCGCGACAGGCGCCTGACCTCCAGCCCGGCATCACCCGGCAGTTTGCTGGGCGCCACCATCTGCGCATCGGGGACACGCGGATCCCAGTCGCGCACGACGCCCGCCAGCCAGCTCACCGGAACCACGAGTCGCTTGGAAATGCGGTACGTATGCCAGGAGATCAGGTACGTCGCCAGCAGCGACAGCAGCAGCGACAACAGCCCGGTATAGAGGATGGCGCGGTCGACCAGCGACGAAGCGAACGTCAGGTAGAACCGCCCCTGGGCGCGATCGTCGATGTAGACCATGCGCCCCTGCTCCGGCCACGGATGCAACCCCGGCGGCAGTTCACGCAGGCCCTTCGGAAGCTCGGCGCTGGGTGCCTCCGGCAGGTCGACATAGCCGGTCATCGAGGACGTCAGGGGCAACGGATAACCCGGGTCGACCTGCACCTTTTCCCAGTACTCGTCGACTTCCCGCTGCATGCGCTCGGTCAGTACCGCCTCGCGCACCACCAATCCCGCCAGGAGGATACCCAGCGAGATCAGGATGCTGCCGATCGCCGCCTGCGTGATGAACGCAAGCTTGATCTTCCGGGGAAGCCCGCTTGGCATGGCCGGACCGCTACATCAATCCGGCGGCTGCGAGATGTCGGCAACGCGGTAACCCGCGCTCTGCACCGTATGCAGCAATTGCTTCTCGAACGGCTTGTCGATGGTCTTGCGCAGGTTGTACAGGTGGCTGCGCAGCGTGTCCGAATCGGGCAGGCCATTGCCCCAGATCTCGCGCTCGATCTCCTGGCGGCTGACCACGCGCGGCGATTCGCGCATCAGGATGGTCAACAGGCGCAGGCCGATCGGCGAAAGCTGCAGCTCGCTGCCACCGCGGGTCACCCGCAGGCTGGCCGGGTCGAGCACCAGGTCGGCGACCTTGAGCACTTCGCCACCCACCTGTCGGCGCTCGCGGCGGATCAGCGCGCGCAGGCGAGCCTCAAGCTCCTGGATCGCGAACGGCTTGACCAGGTAGTCGTCGGCACCGACCGACAGACCGGTCAGCTTCTCGTCCAGCGTGTCGCGCGCCGTCAGCATCAGCACCGGCGTCGACTTGCGCGCTTCCTCGCGCAGGCGCTTGCAGACCTCGATGCCGTCCAGCCGCGGCAGCATCAGGTCGAGCACGATCACGTCGTAGCTGTTTTCCGCCGCCAGGCGGTAGCCGTCCAGACCATCGGCGGCGTAGTCCACCTCGAAGCCGCGGCTTTCGAGGTATTCACCCACCATCTCCGAAATATTGCGGTTGTCCTCTACGATGAGGACCAAGCCCCCGTCCCGCGAACCTTGCATACACCGGTCTCCGTGCCTTCAGTTTTGTGAAGGCTGCCGGTTTGCAGGTCGAGGCACCGTGAAGAACTGCACGGTACGCTGCGCGGCCCTCACCTGCGGTTCAGGCCATGTTCGTCGAACGCTTCCTGCCCGTCCTGATGCTGCTCGGCTCCAACGTGTTCATGACGTTCGCCTGGTACGGCCACCTCAAGTACAAGTCGTCGCCGCTCTTGCTGGCCATCGTCGCCAGTTGGGGCATCGCGTTGTTCGAGTACGCCCTGATGGTGCCGGCCAACCGTCTCGGCAGCGCGGTCTATTCCGCGCCGCAGCTCAAGGGCATGCAGGAAGTGATCACGCTGGTGGTGTTCGCGTGGTTTTCGTCGTGGTACCTGGAGCAGCCGCTGCGGTGGAACCACTGGGCAGGGTTCGCGCTGATCGCGGTCGCGGCCTGGCTGATCTTCCTTGAGCCCGGAACCACACGGCCCGCGTGATCAGAGCCGGATGCGGCCGGTCAGGATGTCCTTGAACATCACCCAGTCGCCCATGAACGAATACACCGGGTGGGTGAACGTGGCCGGCCGGTTCTTCTCGAAGAAGAAGTGGCCGATCCATGCGCACCCGTAGCCGCACGCCAGGGCGACGAGCAGCCACCACGCGTTCATCGTCAATACCGCGACCAGGAGCAGGACGAGCACACCGCAACTGCCGACAAAGTGCAGCCGACGACTGACCGGATGCCGGTGTTCGTCGAGATAGAACGGGTAGAACTCGCGGAAGCTGGCGATGCGGCGCACGGCCTGTCTCCTGCGAAGGCGGTATCGATGGAGCCCGGGTCGTCCGGCCCTATTCGCCTTCCTTGACGCGTTTCCAGTAACGATCCTGCGCGTCCAGCGGCAATGCGGCAAGCGCCGTGCCATCAGCCTGCGCCAGCGCTTCCATGGCGCGGAAGCGGCGTTCGAACTTCGCGTTCGCGCGGCGAAGCGCGGTGCCGACGTCTACGCCGGCGTGGCGCGCCAGGTTGGCGGCGACAAACAGCACGTCGCCGATCTCGTCCACCAGGCGGTCATGGGCATCGTCATCCCCGGCCTGGAGCGCGTCCAGCTCGACCCGGACCTCGGCGAGTTCCTCGTCCAGCTTGTCCAGCACCGGCCCGGCGTGTGGCCATTCGAAACCGGTGCGCGCCGCGCGCTTCTGCAGCTTCACCGCGCGCTGCCACTCGGGCAGGCCCCGCGGGATCCCGGCCAAGACCGACGAGTCCTGCGCGCCTGCCGCCTCGCGCTCGCGACGCTTGTGCTCGTCCCAGGCCACCGACTGGCCTTCCGCATCGGCCACGGCCTCGTCGCCGAAGACGTGTGGATGCCGGCGCACCATCTTGTCGCTTATCGACGCCACTACGTCCCCGAACCCGAACGCGTCGGCCTCCTCGGCCATGCGGGCATGGAACACCACCTGCAGCAGCAGGTCGCCGAGTTCGTCGCGCAGGTCGTCCATGTCGCCGCGGTCGATCGCATCGGCGACCTCGTACGCCTCCTCGATGGTGTAGGGCGCAATGGACGCGAAGTCCTGCTGCACGTCCCATGGGCAACCGCGTTCCGGATCGCGCAGGCGGGCCATGATGTCGAGCAGGCGCTGGATGTCGGTGGATGTCATGGGGAGGCTTCCATCGTTGCCGGGGACATGCACGGGTGGCCGGACATGCACGCCTCCACGTTCAGGTCGCCGCCCACTCGCGCCACGGCAGCGATACGTCGCCCAGCGCCACGAACTCGCCGTTGAGGATCGTCTCGCGCTGGTTGTAGCGGAACGGGCGTCCCCGCAGGTCCAGCACCGCACCGCCGGCGCCTTCGAGCACCGCCTGGGCGGCCGCCGTGTCCCATTCGCTGGTGGGTCCGAAGCGCGGGTACACGTCGATACCGCCGTCGGCGACGGCGCAGAATTTCAACGAGGAGCCCAGCCCGACCGGCTCCACCTCGCCCATGCGCTCGATGAAAGTAGCGGTACGGGCATCGCGATGCGATCGGCTGGCCGCGACGCGCAACGGCGCGAATGCCGGCGTCCTTACCCGCGTGGCGCTTTCGGTCCCATCCCGCTCCTGCCGGCACGCCCCCCACCGGGCACCGCCATGCCATAGCACGCCGGTCACCGGCGCCAGCACGACGCCGAACGTCGCCACCCCGTCTTCGACCAGCGCGATGTTCACTGTGAACTCGCCATTGCGCTTGACGAACTCGCGCGTGCCGTCGAGCGGGTCGACGATCCACAGCCGCCGCCAGCCCCGGCGTTCGGCGGCGGCAATGCCCGTGGACTCCTCCGACAGCACCGGCACGTCGGGCGTCAACGCATGCAGGCCCTCGAGGATGCAGCGGTGGGAGGCGAGATCGGCCGCGGTCAGCGGCGAGGCGTCGTCCTTGCGGACCACGTCGAAGTCGCTCTCGTAGACCTTGAGGATTTCAGCGGCGGCGGCGCGTGCCACCGCGATGACCCCGTCGCGGACGCGGGTGTCGAGGATCGAATCGGTATGCGTCATGCGTGTTGGCGGAGCCACTCCCGGGCGATGAAAAGGGCGGCGATGCTGCGGCCTTCGGAAAAGTCCTCGCGCAGGATCAGCTGGTGCAGGTCGTCGAGTTTCCACGGCACCGGCTCGAGCGGCTCGGGCTCATCCCCCGGCAGGCGCTCGGGATAGAGGTCGCGTGCGACCACGAGCTGCGCCTCATGGCTCATGTAGGTGGGCGCCAGCGTGAGCGCGCGCAGGTGGTCGAGCCGCGCGGCGCCGTAGCCGGCCTCCTCCTTGAGCTCGCGATTGGCCGCTTCCAGTGCGGTCTCGCCCGCATCGATGCGACCCTTGACCAGTCCGAGTTCGTAGCGGTGCATGCCGGCCGCGTACTCGCGCACCAGCAGAACGGTGTCGGCATCAAGCATCGGCACGACCACCACCGCGCCATGGCCACGGCCGTGCAGGCGCTGGAACTGGCGGCGCTCACCGTTGCTGAACTCCAGGTCCAGCCGCTCCAGCCGGTACGGCCCCGCATCGTGCTCGGTGATGCCGTGGATCGTGGGCAGCGGGCGACTCACCACCGGCTCCCGGCGTCGGGGCACGAGTCGGTCGAAGGGGCGATAATCACCGGATGCGAACCAAGACAGACGATGCCGGGATGCTAGCAGAGCCCGGCGACGCGGCGTCGCACTGGCGCGACCGCGACCTCGCCGTGCTGTGGCACCCGTGCACGCAGATGCGCGAGCACCCGCACACCCTTCCCTTGCTGCCGATCGCCCGGGGCGAGGGCGCGTTCCTCGTCGACCACGATGGGCGGCGTTACCTGGATGCCATCTCCAGCTGGTGGACCAACCTCTTCGGCCACGCCGAGCCGCGCATCGCCGAGGCGATTTCGCGGCAGGCGCGCACGCTGGAGCACGTGATCCTCGCCGGCTGCTCGCACATGCCTGCGGTCGAGCTGGCAGAACGGCTGCTGGAGCTGGCACCGCGACAACCCGGACGCGCGCCGCTGGCGAAGGTGTTCTACGCCGACAATGGCTCGGCCGGTGTCGAGGTGGCGCTGAAGATGGCGTTCCACTGGTTCCGCAATCGGGGCGAGGACGGCCGCACGCGCTTCATCGCGCTGGAGGGCGGGTACCACGGCGAAACCCTGGGTGCGCTGGCCGTCGGCGACATCCCGTTGTACCGGCGCGTGTATGCGCCGCTGCTGGCCGAGGCGGTCTTCGTGCCGTCGCCGGATGCGTGGAATGCACGGCCGGACGAATCCGAAGAGGCCTGCGCGCTGCGGGCCGCTGAGGCGCTCGCAGCCACACTGGAGCGCCACAGGGGCGAGGTCTGCGCAATGATCCTGGAGCCCCGCGTCCAGTGCGCGGGCGGCATGCGCATGCACCACCCGGCCTACCTCAGCCGGGCGCGCGAGCTGTGCAACGCGCACGGCGTGTTCCTGATCGCCGACGAGATCGCCGTTGGCTTCGGTCGCACCGGGACGATGTTCGCCTGCGAGCAGGCCGGCATCGCGCCCGACCTGATGTGCCTGTCCAAGGGTCTGACCGGGGGGTCGCTGCCGCTGGCGGCGGTGCTTGCGACGCAGGCGCTATACGACGGCTTCCTCGACGATTCGCGCGAGCGCGCGTTCCTGCATTCGCACAGCTACACCGGCAACCCGCTGGCCTGCGCCGCCGCGCTGGCGACCCTGGATATCTTCGAGGCCGATGACGTTCTGGTCCGCAATCGTTCCCTCTCGGCGCGCATGGCTGAGCTCGCGTCGGGCGTGGGCAGTCACCGCCACGTGGCGCAGGCGCGGCAGGCCGGGATGATCGTCGCGTTCGAGCTGACCCGCGATGGCCAGCACGACATGCCGTTCGATGCCGGTCTACGCATCGGCCTCCGGGCTTATCGCGCGGCCTTGGACCGCGGCGTGTTGCTGCGGCCGCTGGGCGACACGCTCTACTGGATGCCGCCCTACTGCGTCGACGAGGCGACGCTGGACCACCTCGCGCAGGTCACCACCGAAGCCGTCGAGGAGGCCACGGCATGCGCGTGACCCGCGTCCACGTCGACCTGCCGCTGTCCGATGCGGCCGAGGTATCGCTGCCGGACGCCGCGGCCGCGCACCTGACCCGGGTGTTGCGGATGCGCGAAGGCGACGCCTGCGTGCTGTTCAACGGCGACGGCCGCGACTGGCCTGCGACGATCACGGCCCTGGGCAAGCGCGAAGTGCGCGTCCGGCTGGGTGAGGCGACCCGCGTCGATCGCGAGTCGCCGCTGTCGATCGTGCTGATCCAGGGCGTGGCGCGCGGCGAGAAGATGGACCTCGTACTGCAGAAGGCCACCGAGCTGGGTGTTGCCGGCATTGTCCCTGTGCTGTCGCAGCGCAGCGAGGTGAAGCTCGACGAGGCCCGCGCAGAGAAGCGCCTCGCCCACTGGCGCAGCGTCGTGGCATCGGCCTGCGAGCAGAGCGGCCGCGCGCGCGTGCCGGGCGTATCGGCCCCGGTTTCGCTGCAGGCGGCGTTGGATGCGCTGCGGCCGGGCGGGACCCGGCTGCTACTGGACCCGGAAGGTCCAGTCACCTTCAACGGGCTTGAGCCGGACGCCACGCACGCCATGCATCTTGCGGTCGGCCCGGAGGGTGGCTGGTCACCATTGGACCGCGAGCAGCTGGTGGCGGCCGGCTTCGCAGGCCTGCGACTCGGGCCGCGCATCCTGCGCACCGAAACGGCCGGGCTGGCGGCGATTGCCGCGTTGCAGGCGCGATTCGGGGATCTTCATGCCTAGCGGATCACCGGGCCGATGGGGCCACGGTGCGCCGCGTGACGCCCTGCGACGCTCTCAAGCCGCCTGCGCGACCGCTTCGGCCACCAGCCCCTCGAGCGCTTCGAGGTCCGGGATCAGGGCCTCGTCCTCGTTGAGCTGCACGCGCGCCAGCACCCCGGTGGGCAGCACGTCGCCGTCCTCGCCCAATGTCGAAAGACTGTCGCGCGCCACGGTGACCAGGCGCGGGAAGCCTTGCGTCACAACCGCGAAGAACGGCGTCCTCGAATTGCCGGCCAAGGCCTTCAACACGGCGACCTTGCTGCCCAGGCCGGGTTGGTCCACGCCCAGCCCGGCCAGCCGGGAGAACGCGACCAGCGGCAACTGCCAACCACGCCAGCGCGTGCGACCCAGCAACCACTCCGGCGCCGGAGCGATCGGCTCGGGCTCGGCGTAGGACAGCACCTCGGCGATGGTGGCGTTCGGCAGCAGCAGGCGTGCACCCGCGACCTGGATCAGGACGCCCCGGATGTCGCCCGTTACCGGGTCATCGACCGGACCTTGGGTGGTCTCCGCCGCGGGAGCCGTGCGCTCGGACGGCGCAACTGCCGACGCATCATGGCCGTGTCGTTGATGGTGCTTGTGCTTGTTCTTGGACATTGCGAATTCCTCAGCCCGGCCAGCGCTCGGCCAGTCGCGACGCGAGTTCGGCCGGCTGGCCGGTCTGGCCACCCCGTGCGGCCAGTTCGGCCGGCGCGGCGGCGTCGTAGCACCCCTCCGGCGCCTGGCCTGCGATCAGTGCGCCGCCATAGCCGTGCTTGACCACAGCATCGACGAGTTCGGCATCACTGCCGCTCAGCATCAGCACTGCGCTATCGGCCGATGGCAGGGCGTCCAGCAGCGAGCCACCTTCGACAAAGGACATCCCGTCGCTGCCGGACTTCAAACCTACCTCGGTTGGCAGGACATACACATGCGCCGGCAGCACGGCGTGGCCGACCTCTGCCAGACGCACCGGAAGCTGCGTCGCGCGCTGCATCTGCGCGACGAGGCGGTCGTGGCGACCGCCATCCAGGCGCTGCTGCACCAGCACGGGGCGCGGGAAATCTCCGGGCAGCGCGCCCAGGAACTGGCGGACCGCATCGGGACCGCCGATACCGGCCATGACCAGCACCGCGCCGTTGGCCTGCTCGGGGCCGCGCACCGGCGTGTCGTCCACGAGCTCGAGCGTCGAGATGCGTCGCTCCAGGTCGGCCATGTCGTGCTGGAACCGGTCGCCGGCCTTTCTCGACGAGCTGGTCGGCACGGCGGCGTCGTCGTCGTCAACCAGGCTCAGGTTGCCGCTGCCAATGCCCAGGCCCGCAGCAGACGCCGAAGGCGACTGCTGGGACGCGTGGTGTCCACCCGCATCATCCGGGATAGAATCATCGGCTGCCCGCTCCGGCGCGGGCTCAGCGCCCTCCTGGGCGGGCATCCCAAAGGCAAGGTCGAAGTCGATCAGGTCGACCGAGGCCGCATCACCGCGCGCATTGCCGTAATCGCCGGCTTCGGCCTCCACCGGATCGAAGCTGGCATGCAACGACTGCAGGGGTGCCGCCACGACCCCGGCCTCGCCTTCGGGCTCGGTACCGGGAGGCAGCACGTCGCGGTGCCCGAGGAGCTTGGCGACGAGGTGCCGCTTCCAGCGCGCCGCGTCCCAGCCCTCGCGCGCGGCCGCGAGCTCGGCTTCCTCGTAGATCACGTCGATCATCGGGTCGCCGAGCACGGCGTCGAAACGCTCCAGCACGTCCTCGGTCGCGGGGTCCAATGCGATCACCACGACCTGCGGCTCGGCCGCGATCAGTTCGGGCGTGTCGAGCTGGGTCGGATCGGCGTGCAGCACTCGCTCGACGCCGGCCTCGTCGATCATTTCCCGCAGGCGGTCGGCGGCTACACCGGGCCGGGCCAGCAGGGCGACGCGGCGGGCGTTATCCGTCATGGCGACGCTCGATGCCCAGCAGCTCGAAGACGTTGCGCATCAGTTCCGGCTCCTGGTACGGCTTGCCGAGGTAACGCTCCACGCCGATCTCGAACGCGCGCTGGCGGTGCTTCTCGCCGGTACGCGAGGTGATCATCACGATCGGCACTCCGCGCAGGCGCGCGTCGGCCTTCATGTGGGTCGCGAGCTCGTAGCCATCCATGCGTGGCATCTCGATGTCCAACAGCATCAGGTCGGGTACGACGTCGGTCATGCGCTCCAGCGCATCCACGCCGTCCTTCGCGGTGGCTACCTCGAAGTTGTGTCGTTCCAGCACGCGGCCGGTGACCTTGCGCATGGTGACGGAATCGTCGACCACCATCACCAGCGGCACCTTGCGCTGTTCGACCACCGGCGCCTGCAGGCCCAGCTGGTCGCGCGGCAGGGCGGCCTGGCGGCGCACCAGCGGGGCGACGTCAAGGATCACGACCACGCGGCCGTCACCCATGATGGTCGCGCCGAAGATGCCCGGCACCGACGCCACCTGCGGCCCGACCGGCTTGACCACGATTTCGCGGTTGCCGACCACCTGGTCGACGCTGACCGCGGCCCGCAGGTCGCCGGAACGGATCAGCAGCAGCGGCATCTGCAGGTGGCCTTCGGCCTTGGCCTGCGCATGGCCGACGAGTCGGCCGAGGTCGTGGACCGCGTACTCCTCGCCACCGTAGTTGTAGACCGGACTGTCGCCCTCGAGCTCGTCGCGGGCGATGCGGCCGACGCCGCGCACCGAAGCGATCGGCACCGCGAACGTGGTCTCGCCGATCTTGACGAATACCGCCTGTGTGACGGCCAGCGTCTGCGGCAGGCGCAGGGTGAACGTGACGCCCTTGCCCGGACGCGACTGGATGTCCAGCGTGCCGCCGAGCTGGCGGACTTCGCTGGCCACCACGTCCATGCCCACGCCGCGGCCGGCCAGGCGGCTGACCTCGTTGGCGGTGGAGAACCCCGGCTCCAGGATCAGGGCGTCGAGGTCGTGGTCGGTGAGGATCGCGTCCTCGCGGATCAGCCCGCGCTCCTCGCCGCGGCGACGGATCGCGTCGCGGTCCAGACCGCGGCCGTCGTCGCCGACCTCCAGCACCACTTCCGAACCTTCGCGGCGCACGGCAATCCGGATCGCGCCTTCCTCGCCCTTGCCCGCCTGCTTGCGCTGCTCGGGCGTCTCCAGGCCGTGGGCGACCGAGTTGCGGAGCATGTGCTCCAGCGGCGCGGTCATGCGCTCCAGCACGTTGCGGTCGAGTTCGCCCTGCGCGCCGTCCAGCTTGAGCTGGACCTGCTTGCCCAGCTCGCCCGACGCCTGGCGGATCACGCGGCGCAGGCGCGGCAACAGCGAATCGAAGGGCACCATGCGCGTGCGCATGAGGCCTTCCTGCAGGTCCGAGCTGACGCGCGACTGCTGCAGCAGCAGCTTCTCGTACTGGCGGGTCAGGTCGTCCAGCGTCAGCTGCAGGCTGTTCTGGTCGGCCGCCGATTCCGACAGCGCGCGAGAGAGCTGCTGCAGGTTGGAGAAGCGATCGAGCTCCAGCGGGTCGAACGCCTGCTCGCCGCTGTCGCCTTCGCGCTGGTAGCGCGCGACGATCTGGGCCTCGGTTTCGATTTCCAGACGCCGCAGCTGGTCGCGCATGCGGGTATTGGTCGCCGCCATTTCCGCGATGGCGCCGCGGAACG
>MIDV01000031.1:65575-74291 GCA_001830245.1 Lysobacterales bacterium RIFOXYA1_FULL_69_10
CGGTCGAGCAAGTCGGCGCGGATGCGCACCTGCTCCTGCGGCGCGCGGATGGCGATGTCGTCCTCGTCCTCCGGCACGTCCTCGCCGATGGGGGCCGACAGCGGCTTGAGTTCGCGCACTGGCGCCGGCATGGGCGCAGGGGCACCGGGGGCCGACTCGGCAGTGACGGTGGTGCCGCCCTGCGAACGCGCCTCGAACTCGGCGATCAGCGCCTCGGGCATGGCAATGGCGCGGCGGTCGCCGACGCGCGTCAGCATCGCGTGCAGGCGGTCGAAGCCCAGCTCCAGCAGTGGGATGCCGTCCTGGCCCAGCTCGCGGCGCTGGTCGACGACCGCCTCAAGCAGCGACTCCATGACGTGGCCGAGCTCGCCCACGGCCATGATGCCGGCCATGCGCGCGCCACCCTTCAAGGTGTGCAGGTCGCGCTGCAGGCCGACCAACGGCTCGCGCTCGGTCGGGTGCTGGCGCAACTGGGCCAGCAGGCCGTCGGAGTGGTCGAGCAGGTCGCTGCCTTCCTCGACGAAGATGTCGACCAGTTCCGGGTCGAGTTCGCTCAGGTCGAGCGCTTCGTCCGGGTCGGCCTCGACCGGGATCGATACCGGCACGAACGCCGCCATCGGTGCCGGCTCGGGCTCGGCCTGGACGGGCTCTGCGGCCTGCGGTGCGTCTTCGGGCGCGTCCTGGATGAGCTCCGGCAACACCTCGTCGGTGGCGGCCTCTTCAGTCGCGACTTCGTCAACCTTGGCCTCGCTCGATTCGGCCTGCTCTCGTGCAACCCGGTCGGCCTCCGCGTACTCGGCTTCCAGGCGCTCGTACTCGAGCCGTTCTTCTTCTGCAAGACGCTCGGCCTCGGCCTGTTCCGTAGCCATACGCTCGGCTTCGGCCTGCTCGGCGGCAAGTCGCTCGGCTTCGACTCGCTCAGCTTCGGCCCGTTCGGCTTCGGCGCGCTCGCCTTCAAGGCGTTCGGCCTCCGCGTCCTGGGCGGCCTGCTGCTCTGCTTCAAGGCGAGCCGCTTCGGCGCGTTCCGCCTCGGCCCGCTCCAGTTCCATGCGCTCGGCTTCAAGCCGCTCGGCTTCGGCCTGCTCGTTCGCGAGGCGCTCCGCTCCCAGACGCTCGGCTTCGAGACGCTCGATCTCGGCCTGCTCGGCGGCGATGCGTTCGGCCTCGGCCCGCTCGGCGGACTGCCGCTCCTGCTCGAGCCGCTCCTCTTCGCGACGCTCGCTTTCGATGCGCTCGTTCTCCAGGCGCTCGGCGTTCGCTTTTTCGGCCTCGACACGCTCGATCTCGAGCCGCTCGGCTGCCAGACGCTCTGCTTCGAGCACCTGCTCTTCCAGCCGCAGGGCCGCCGCCAGGTGTTCGGCATCGGCATCGGCATCGTCCGCGAGCGGCACGGCGCCCGCCGGTTCGGCCGTGGCGGGTTCGATTGCAGCGGAATCGCCGTCGGACAGGAACGCGCTCAGGTCGAGCGAGCTCAGGGGCTCGTGATGCGCGGTATCGTCCGCCTCGATCACGTCCCCAGTATCGATCTCGGACTCCACGTCCATGCCGTGGCCGGCCGGACGCGGTGCCGGCAGGGTGTCGCGAAGCGCGGCCATGCGTTCGGCCAGGCCGTCGAACACGGGCACACGCGGGCGCTCGGACTGCAGCGCGGACAGCGTGTGGCGGATCGCGGTGCTGACCGCGTCCAGCCCGGCCACGCCCTCGGCAGTGGCCGGCGTGCCGGCGGCCAGCAGGCGCTTGACGTACGCCTCGGTTGGCGCGGTGATCTCGGTGATGACCGGCACTTCGGTCATCGCGAAGGCGCCGTTGAGCGTGTGGATCGCACGCTGCAGGCGGTCGTTGGCCGGGTGCGGCGCAGCCTCGGCGGCGGCCAGCCAGTCCTGGATGGTGGACAGGTGGCCGGTGACCTCGGTATCGAGGATCTCGAGCAACACCGGATCCACAGAGGCGGGAATGCCCGGCACGTCGTCGATGTGCGGCTCGCTGCCGGCATCGATGGCTCCTTCCGGCGATTCCACCTGCTCGGCGGGCTCGCTGGCGACGGCGTCCTCGGCCTGCGCTTCGAACGGCTCCGCTGACGTCGGCGCAACGGAGACTGCGGGCTGGGAGCTGGCCTCCTCCCCTGCCGCGACGCGGTCGGCCACCGCTTCGATGCCGGCCAGGTCGGCCGTCAGCGCGGCCTTGCCCTGCAATGCGCCATGCAACTGCGGCAGCGTGTCGAAGGCATGGTCGACCACCGCGATGACCGCGGGCGTGGCCGGACGCGTGCCGTCGAGCACGCGGTTGAGCATGTTCTCGACCTTCCAGCTGAACTCGCCCAGCGCCTTGGCGCCGACCAGGCGCCCGCTGCCCTTCAGGGTGTGGAAGACGCGGCGGATCGGGCGCAGAAGCTCGGCATTGTCCGGCGCGGCGCGCCACGGCGGCAGCAACTCGCCGAGGTGGTTGATCTCTTCCTCGAGCTCTTCGAGGAAAACCTCACGGATTTCGTCGTCGATGTCGTCGCTGTGGGCGAAGCCGCCGTCCTGGACCGACAGCCCGGCAGGCACGGACGCCTCGGCCTGCGTGGTCTCTTCGACCGGGGGCGCGGCCACGGGCACCACGTGCTCGACGGCATCGCGTGCGACGTTTTCCGCCGGGGTTTCGACCTGGGCGGGCGCGGTCGGTGCGTCCCACGCAGGGAGGTCCTGCAGCGCCGTCGGCGTCGCGTCGCCGGACGCGAGGGCGCCGGTTGGAATGTGCTGCATGTCGCCCGGCAGCGGCCAGTAGCCCAGCGACTCCAGGCTCTGGCGCGCGATCTCGAGGATGCGTTCGCGGTTGGGGCGCTGCTCGCGCAGTGCCTCCAGGTAGTACTCCACGCTGGCCAGCGCGTCGGCCATGGTGTCGAGCTGCTGCCCGTTGGGCACGCGCTTGCGGCCGATCAGTTCGACCTCGGCGTAGCGGCGCACGCCGACCAGGTATTCGGCGGGACGCGGCAGTTCCAGGATGCGCAAGGCACCGGACACTTCGTCCAGCAGGCGCGGCACGTCGGCCAGTTCGGCGTGGTCCCAGTTGGTTTCCACGAACGCAACGAAGCACTGGCGAGCATCGCCGAAGTTGGCAATCGCTTCGCGCACGACGACGTCGAGCACCTTGCGCGATTCGCTGGCCAGCAGGTCCTCGTCCGCGGCATCTTCGGGCAGGCCCAGTCGCGCGACCTGCTCGTCCAGGGACGCATCGACGTAGAGCAATGCACCGGCGACGTCCAACAGCGCGGTCTCGTCGGCGGCGCGCTGGCCGGTGACGATCTCGTGCATCGCGTCGCGCTGCTGCAGCACCACGCCGCGCGCTACGCTCAAGCCCATCATGCCGAGCGTGTCGCCGACGCGGCCCAGCGCATCGACCTGCGGGCGCAACTCGTTGATGTCGGTCTGGCCGGTGCGCAGGTACAGGTCCAGCGCATCCTTGACCCGCAGCAGGTCTTCCTTGATCGCCGCCGAAACCGTGTCCAGAAGCGCGCGGTTGCGGCCGCTCAGGCTGCCGCGGGCGTGCTCCAGCTCCGACTCGCTGGGGCGCTGGGCGTCCAGGTCGAAGGCGTCACGCAGGCCGGCCAGCGCGGGGTGAGGATTGGCGCTGTTGGCCGCGTGGTACAGCAGCTGCCGGGTCGGCTCGGACGCGGGCTCGCTGCGCGGGCCGCTGAAGTCGTCGCCTTCCAGCATCTGCCGGCTTTCGCGCTCGACGCCGCCAAAGGCCTGGCGCAGGGCGCGGGTCGGTTCGATCGCGCCGTCTCGCAGCGCAGCAGCCACCGACGCGGCGACCCACAGCATGCGGCGCAGCGGCTCGAGTGCGACGTCGGCCAGCAGGCCGTCGATCGCCGACGTCAGCGCACCCGGATCCGCCGGGGCACCGCCGTCGGGCCACTGCGAAAGCGCATTGCGGAAGTCGGAAAGGTGCGAGGTCGGTGCCGGCGCCACCGAGGTGAGGACCGGCGCGGGCAGGTCCTGCGGCAACGGCCGGTCGAGGTTGGGCGAGAACAGCACGCTCTCGTTGAGCCCGGCCTCGCCGCGCGCCGCGCGCAGCTCGTTGAGCAGCGGCAACAGGACGATCGGGATGTCGCGGTGGCCGCCCTGCAGGCGCTCCAGGTAGTCGGGCAGCTGGACCACACCACGCATCAGCGCGGCACAGGCGTCGTCGCGGCGCTCCTCGGCGTCGCCATGGTGCAGCGACAGGGCGAGGCGCTCCATCTCCTCGGCCACCATCGCCGGGGCCGACAGTTCGACCATCCGCAGCGTGCCGCACACCTGGTGCAGGTGGCCGGCGCAGACCTTCATGCGCTCGGCGTCGCCGGGGTTCTCGGCGTAGGCCTCGATCTCTTCGCGCGCCTGCCGCAGGGTCTGGTCCAGCTCGGGCTTGATCCAGCCGAGGGTGGTGGTGTCGATGGCGTCGCGCATCACGGTCATGCCGTCGCTCCACGCACGGTCAGCCGCCCGTCGAACGGGGTACCAGTCGGCGGCTTGACCGCCCGATAAGAGTGACTAGGAGCATTCACTGAGCTGGAATCCACTGACTGACCGACTGAACTGACTCACGACATCGAAAGCGCCACGCGCTTCCCACAGCGCCCCTGGCGCGACCGGCCGCCCGCTTACGCAGGCAGCTTGAAGTCGGCCACCGACCGGCGCAGGTCCGCAGCGAGCTGCGCCAGGTTGCCGATGGACTCGGCCGTCTGGTTGGCGCCCTGCGTGGTCTGCGAGGTGATCTGCTGAATCGTGTTCATCGTCTGGGTGATGTTGGCCGCCGCGCCGGACTGCTGCTGCGCCGCGGTGGAAATGCCCTGGATGAGGCCCGACAGGTCGGACGACACTTTTTCGATCTCGCCCAGCGCGGTACCGGCGTCCTCGGCCAGGCGCGCACCGGCGACCACCTCGGAGGTCGTCTGCTCCATCGAGCTGACGGCTTCGTTGGTATCGGACTGAATGGTCTGCACCAGGGTCTCGATTCGCTTGGTCGCGTTGGACGCGCGTTCGGCGAGTCGCTGTACTTCGTCGGCCACGACCGCAAACCCGCGGCCCGCCTCACCCGCCGAAGCCGCCTGGATGGCCGCGTTGAGCGCCAGGATGTTCGTCTGCTCGGAGATGTCGTTGATCAGTTCGACGATCGAGCCGATTTCCTGCGAGCTCTCACCCAGGCGCTTGATTCGCTTGGAGGTTTCCTGGATCTGGTCGCGGATGCTGTCCATGCCCTGGATCGTCTGGCGCACCACGCCGGCGCCCTTGGTCGCGATCTGCACCGAGCGCTGCGCCACCTCGGCGGACTCGGCGGAGTTCTTCGAGACCTGGTCGATGCTGGCCGCGATTTCGCTGATTCGACCCGAGGCGGAGGAGATCTCCTGCGCCTGGTGCTCGGCGGCTTCGGCCAGGTGCATGGCGGTGGCCTGCGTTTCCTGCGCACTGGAGGCGACCTGCACCGAGGTGTCGGTGATCGTCTGCACCAGGCTGCGCAGCTGCTCGACGGCGAAGTTGATCGAGTCGGCGATCGCGCCGGTCATGTCCTCGGTGACCGTCGCCTTCACCGTCAGGTCGCCCTCTGCGAGCGAACCCATTTCGTCCAGCAGGCGCATGATCGCCTCCTGGTTGCGGTCGTTGAGTTCCTTGGTGGTCTCGTAGCGCTTCTGCTGCAGGCGGTTGAGCGAGTAGAGCAGGCCGGCGATGGCGATCAGGGCCAGCGCGCCGGAGATGATCGAGATCCACAGGTTGCCCAGGATGCTGGTGTCGCGCAGCGAACCGAAGGCGGTAAACGAGTCGAACAGGCGGCGGCTGTCGGCCAGCAGCTGGTCGGAGCCCGCGGTGATCGAGTCGGCGGCGGCCTGGGCGCGGAACAGGTTCTGCGAGGTCGACAGGATCGCGTCCAGGTCCTCCTTCATGTCCGTCCACAGCGCCTGCGCCTGGCCCAGCGCGGCGAGCGCGCCGCCGTTGCTCAGCGCCGTAACGCCGAGCGTCTCGTCGCCTTCGCGCAGGCCGGTCATGACGTTGTCGAACACGGCCGCGTCGCGCGCCAGCGCGTCGCCCGCCGTTGCCGCGGCGGGGCCGCCGGCCTGGATCTCGGTGATGCGGCGGGCCATGGTGCCCGACAGCACGACCTGGCGGAGGGCGAGGTAGACCTGCGAAGAGGTCGAGCCGCTGGAGGACATCGCGCGGACCAGCTCGTCGAGGTTGGCCTGCAGCTGCGGCACCTGGCCGGCGAAGCTGCTGGCGTTGTCGGCCAGGCCCAGCACGGCGCGCTCGCTGGCGATCATCTGCTCGGCGCTGGCGCCCAGCGGCGTCCACGTCTCGGTGACGGTGGCGATCGGGCCGGACACGCCCGGCTCGTTGCCGAAGTTGGCGTTGAGCGTCTCGATGTCCTCGTCGATCGCGGCCTTGGTGTCCTTGAAGGCGTTGAAGGACTGCGCGTCGCCTCCCACCGCCTCGCGGCCCTGGTTGGCCAGCTGCTGGCTGAGCACCTGAAGGTCGGACGCCGCGGAGCTGGCGCCACCCAGGCGCGCCGCCTTCCAGGTCGCGTAACCGGTATTGAGGCCGAACACCAGCACCGCGATGCCCAGCAGCACCAGCCAGGTGTTGACGCCAAGGTTGCGGGCCTTGCCGGCGACGGAGTTGATGTCAGTGCTCATGGTTCGACGACCTCTGGTGTGGTGCGTACTGCGGCAGTAGGAGAAGGTGCGAAGGTTAGGGCGGTGCGCGTCAGGCCGCGGCCTGGCGGAATTCAGGCGTGCGGGTCAGCCGCTCGAGGCTGAAGATCCCCCACGGCTGCTCGTCCAGGCGGTAGGCCCGGTCGATGAAGTGGGTATAGCGGCCGACTGCGATCTGCTCGTCGGCCAGGGCCTCGTCGGGGATCTGCTGCTGCTCGTTGAAGCTGCGCTGGCCGTAGAGCTCGTCGATCAGCACCGCGACGTCGCCGCCGGGCTGGCGCACCAGCAGGATGCGCTGGCTCTCGTGCAGCACGGTGCGCTCGCCTTCCAGAAACTGCTTGAGGTCCACGATCGGCAGCAGGTTGCCGCGGACGTTGGCCAGCCCGAGCATCCACGGCTGCGCCCCGGGGACCGGGGTCACCTGGGGCAGCGTCAGGATTTCGCGGACCTCGTCGAAGTGCGACGCCATGCGGCGCGCACCGATGCGGTAGCCGACGCCGCGCCACAGGCCGGGCGCGTCGAGCTGCTCCGGCAGGCCGGCGACGTGGGCGAGGCTGCGCCGCTCGTAGTCGGCCAGCACCTCGAACGGCGTGCGCACCGCCACCTCAGGCGTCCAGCAGGCCGTTGATGCGCGCGATCAGTTCGTCTTCGCGCGGCGGCTTGACGATGTAGTCCTTGGCGCCCTGGCGCAGGCCCCAGGCCTTGTCGGTGTCCATGCCCTTGGTGCTGACGATCAGCACCGGGATTTCCTTGGTGTCCGCATCCCGCGACAGCGCGCGGGTGGCCTGGAAGCCATTCATGCCGGGCAGGACCACGTCCATCAGCACAAGGTCGGGCTTTTCGCGCCGGCAGACCTCGATGCCGTCCTCGGCGCTGCCCGAGGACAGGACCTGGTGGCCGTTGCGTTCCAGCAATTGGGTGAGCACCGCCGTGTCGGTCGGCGAGTCCTCGATCAGAAGAATACGTGCCATTGAGTGCCTTACCCCCCGGTCAGGCGTTGACGTGCGTGCGGATCGCGTCGAGGAGTTCCTCGCGCGTGAATGGCTTGGTGAGGTACTGCTCGGACCCGACGATGCGCCCGCGCGCCTTGTCGAACAGCCCGTCCTTGGACGACAGCATGATCACCGGCGTGCCCTTGAACGCCTGGTTGTTCTTGATCAGCGCGCAGGTCTGATAGCCATCCAGCCGCGGCATCATGATGTCCACGAAGATGATCTGCGGCTGTTGGTCGGCAATCTTCGCCAGCGCCTCGAAACCGTCCGTGGCCGTGACCACGTTGCAGCCTTCGCGCTTGAGCAGTGTCTCGGCAGTACGACGGATGGTCTTGGAGTCATCGATCACCATGACCCGCAGTCCATCGAGGTTGCCGTTGCGGCCCTCGTCCAGCATTCAGTAATCCCCCGGTGCGCATGCCGTGTCGTCCGGCATGTCGCGAGGCTGCCTTTATTCCAAGCCCTGAGCGGGCTGTCAAGCTGCATTTACCGTCACTTCCTTGCTGAATGCGGCACCTGGCACCCTTTCCGCCTCGGACCGGCTGCTACCATCGCCGGCACTTTCGCCGACCCGCCCCGACCGTGCCCAAGCCGCTGGATGTCGTTGTCGTGATGGACCCGATCGGGTCGATCAGGATCGCCAAAGATTCGACCTTCGCCATGCTGCTGGAGGCGCAGCGCCGGGGCCATCGCCTCTGGTACGTGATGCCCGGCGGGCTGGCCCTGCAGGACGGCCGGGCCATTGCGCGCATGGCGCCGCTGACAGTGCGCGAAGACCCACGCGACTGGTTCACGCTGGGCGAAATGGCGGTGCACGTACTCGCCGCCGGCCATGTCGTGCTGATGCGCACCGACCCGCCGGTGGACGCCGAATACATCCACGACACCCAGGTGCTGGGCATCGCCCAGGCCGCGGGCGCGATGGTGGTCAACGACCCGCAGGGCCTGCGCGACTACAACGAAAAGCTGGCCGCGCTGCTGTTCCCTCAGTGCTGCGCGCCCAGCCTGGTCAGCCGCGATGCCGCGTCGCTCAAGGCCTTCGTCAACGAGCACGGCGAGGCGG